>JAYTXS010000189.1:0-7742 GCA_043742845.1 Gammaproteobacteria bacterium | reverse complement strand
AACGGGGCCAGCACCACAGCGCCTTCCGTGTCCGTCGCCATATCCATCCACAGATCGCAATTGCCCTCGGCGAGCGTGGTGCGCATGAGTCCGCGTTCGATCGAGGGTCGCCAGTAGTATTGCACTCCGGTACCCAGCGCAGCGCCGATCACCTGCGCGATCTTATTCTCGAATCCCTCGCCCTTCTGACTGGACAGAGGCATATTGCCGGGATCGGCACACACGGTCAGGGACTTAAGATCAGCGCCGAGGGCAGCGCCGCCTGCGCTCAGCAAAGCTGCCGCAAGAACAGTTCGCCGGGTAAGCTCCAGAATCTTATTGTTCAATGCCATCTCCTAGGAAATGCCGTGAAGGCAGCCCTCTCGTTGGACTTGAGAGAACAACGAAGGTTGCACATCCCCACATAAGAAAAGCCCGGTGACTCGCGTCACCGGGCAATTCCTCGATACCAAACTCTCGAATCAACTCTCGACTATTCGCCGAGACGGAACGTATACAACGTGCCGCCCTGAGGAATCGAAGCGAGGTTCGCCGCCTTGGTCATGGCAGTAGCGCCGATGGCGCCGAATTTGTCGCTCAGATCCAGTCCCGCCGTCACCGGTAGGCCGATCCAGCCGCCGATGCCCGACCACACCGACACATACTGCTTACCTTTCACCGAATAGGTGATTGGGTTGCCGATGATGCCGGAGCCGAGCTTCTTCGACCAAAGCACCTTGCCTGTCGCGCGGTCCACGGCACGGAAGTCTCCGCCCAGGCTGCCGTAGAAGGCTAAGCCGCCGCCGGTGACCAGTGCGCCACCCCAGTTCGGGAACGAATCCGGGATTTCCCACTCGGTCTTGCCTGACACGACGTTGAACTTCTTGAACTTGCCCGTGACGCCCGGCTTCTCCGGATACATGTACACATTGGCGAACACGTATACCGTGCCCTGCGTGGTGTGCGCACGCTGTTGCGGCTCGAGTTCCATGCACCAGTTATTGGTTGGCACATAGAAATTCTCCGGATCATTCGGGTCCACTGCCACCGGCTGCTGATCCTTGCCGCCCATCGCGGACGGACAAGCTTGGGTGTTGTGTCCAACCAGCAGAGGCGAATGCTCCGCCACTTTGACCGGCCGGCCTGTCTTCATGTCGATCTTCTCGGCCCAGTTCACCGTTACATACTTATTGGCGCGTAGCAGGGTACCGTCGGTACGGTCGAGGACATAGGCGAAGCCGTTACGGTCGAAATGCACCAAGGACTTGTGCATCTTGCCGTCCACATTCAAATCGACCAACACCACCTCGTTGATACCGTCGTAGTCCCACTGATCGAACGGGGTCATTTGATAGACCCATTCGGCTTCGCCGGTATCCACGTTGCGCGCGAAGATGCTCATGGACCATTTGTTGTCGTACTTGCCGCTGTTGCAATTCTCTTGCGTCAGAGGTTCGGCACAACGGAACTGCGGGGACCACAGGCCGGGATTGCCCGTGCCGTAGTACACCATGTGCAACGCTGGGTCGTAGGCATACCAGCCCCATGCCGCGCCGCCGCCGCGCTTCCACTCATCGCCTACGTAGGTGTTGATGCCCAAATCCTTACCGGCGGTGCCGTACTCAGGATGCTTCTTGTTGGTGTTCTTGGTCAGGCACACGTCCGCATCGCTGCCGGTGGAATGACACTCCCACACTTTCTTCCCGTCCGCCAAGTTATAGGCCGTAACCCTTCCGCGAGCCGCAAATTCATCGCCGCCGAAGCCGATGATGACTTTGTCGTTCGCGATGATCGGCGCCGGTGTAATGGTCTCGCCGTGAGCCGGGTAGGCATGCTTGACCACCCAGTCTTCCTTGCCGGTCGCGGCATCCAGGGCGATGACGTAACCGTCCAAGGTGCCGAACACCAGCTTGCCCTCGGCATAGGACATGCCGCGGTTGACGGTGTCGCAACAGGCGCGCGGCACAGCGGACTCATCTCTGCCGCTGGTCTTGGTGTAATGCCAGACCTGCACCGGATGATCCGGATCGCTTAAGTCGAGCGCCTGCAGAATGTTCGGCCAGCCACTCTCGATGAACATCATCGGCTTGCCGGCGACGTCTTGAATGACCAAGGGCTGCCCTTCGTGACCGCGCAAGGTACCGCTCGATTGGGCCCAAACCATGTTGAGGCCCTTGACATTGCCAGCGTTGATTTCTTTCAGTGCACTATAGCGGTTCTGATTCAAATCACCGGCGGGCGCGCCCCACTGGTTGGGATCTTTGAATCGCGCGAACTGCTCCGCATCGGTAGCGGCCATCGCGGCACCACAGGTCGTGACAAGCGCTGCGACGGCATAAAGTAACTTGACCTGACCTTTTGACGTAAGCCATTTCATCTACATTCTCCTGCTGCGTGGGATCTTAAGCCATCGCCGCTGCTGTCGCAGGCGGCGTGCACACAGTGTTGAATACTGGGTGCCGTACTTACTTTTCTTGGATCGATGTTAGTCGTTAATGCCAAAACTCCCTCCTTACCGATGCTTATCCATCGTTCGTTTTTTCTTTGTCCGGCCATGTTCCTACCGTTAGGCTTGACTAGCAATGCCTATGCCATCTGCGTCAAATTCCAAAAGAAAATGGATGGCATCGATAAAGTGTTCCAAATCAGATATTTACATTTTTGCCGATGAAGACTTTTGTCGCGCGCCACGGCGCGAACTGTGTCAGGCGCGGGACAGTGGAGCAGTCCTGAGTGCGTCGTTAGTGAGGCGCGACCGCTGACTACCGCCAGCTCCTCCGAGCGCCAACCCAGCACAGTTGAAATTTCCATGGCTGGCTAAGGTCCGGCGCACTCGTTGTAGAAATGACACATTGCTCATAGCGTGAATGCGACAGTGCGGCAGCTCTGAGAATGGCGTCTGTGCTCAACAAGTTGACGCCCGAAGTTAGATACCCGTCGCACCCTTCCCGTAGGCTGATGCGAGGTCTATTGTGGCGGTCAGCCCACACGCAGTGGGCAGCGCGGCGCATCGTATGCCGCGTGCATCAGACATTTTGCTCAAGGGGGAGCCTATGACGAATCGACATGTGCGAATGCGGGCTATTGCTTTGCTATCGGCCATTTCCGGCGCCCTTGCCGCAGGCTCCGGCGAAGCGCAAACGGCTGCAGCTCAGCCGACATTGACCGAAAACATCGTCACCGCGCAGAAACGCGCGCAGAACATCCAAGACGTCCCTATCGCCGTCATTGCACTGTCAGCACAGCAGTGGAAGGATGGCGGCGTCAACGACATCAAAACTCTGCAGGCATTGACTCCGAGCCTCACGGTCACCTCCACCACTTCCGAGAATGTCACTACGGCGCGCATCCGCGGTATCGGGACGGTGGGCGACAATCCTGGATTGGAGTCCTCGGTAGGCATCGTCATCGACGGCGTCTATCGTCCCCGCAACGGCGTCGGTTTCGGCGACCTTGGAGAAATTGAGCAGATAGAAATTCTGGAAGGTCCGCAGGCGGCCATCGACGACCTTTGGCGTCACCGGGGAACTCACCGGCGCAAATTACAATGATCGGTAGGTGAATGCTGCGGTAACCGGCCCGCTCGGCGATATGGCGGCTGCGCGTTTCTATGCGGGATACCAGAAACGCGATGGCTTTCTCAACATCAACACCGCGCTAGGTCCCAACACCAACGATCGGACCGACGGCCCGTTCTTTGGAATCATCAATGCGCTTGCCTCGATCCCCCCGTTGGGCGGCCAAGCCGGCGCGCAAGGCGTAGCCAATCCGCCGCTGTCGCCGTTCAGCCGGCAGGCGTATGCCAACCAGCCGATCTCCCAGCAGATTCGCGATATGGGAATATCGGCAGAACTGAACTGGGACTTAGGCCCCGCGAAGCTCACTTCGATTACCGCGTGGCGCGACAACACCCTGGTGGTCGGTAACGATTCCGACTATAGCGGCATCGGAATCATCACCACGCCTGCCAACGAAGGCAATCAGACCGACTTCAAACAAGCGAGCGAAGAGCTGCGCCTGGCGGGCAAGAGCGGTCCCTTGGATTGGTTGGTGGGTGGCTTCTTCTCCAGTGAAATTCTGACATCCAACACTGCCATCTATGCCGACAAGGATTTTGATCTGTACGTGGGCGGCGTCGCCTCCGCCTCGGTGGGCACCAATCCGCCGAACTTTCTCGAGATTCCGGGATTCACCGGCCAGCCGCCGGGAGGCACCTTCATCCCCGGAGTATCCGGCGAACAGGATTTTTATCATCAGACTTCCAAGAGCTATGCGTTCTCCACCAATGAGACGTACAACATTGCTCAGGGCCTGGACCTGACGGCCGGCCTGCGCTACACCTCAGAGAAGAAAGCCGCAGATTCGAATTATGTCGATCCGGATGGCGGTTCCGGCTGCGGACGCCTACTGACGTCTCCGGGAGTGAATGCTCTCAACCCGGCGAGTCCCGAATATCAATTCCTCATCGGATACGGCTGTTCGACCCTGTTCAATCCGTTCTTCTCGGGGCGTTCGACCGGCCAATCCTTGAGCGAGGGCAATGTGTCGGGGACCGTCAAGCTATCGTACCGCTTCAATGAAAATCTCATGAGCTACATCTCATGGGCGAACGGCTACAAGGCCGGCGGATTCAATCTCGCCCGCGTCACTTCGCCCACCGGCCCCGAGGGCCCGTTGACGCCGAATCTCGATACCGAAACCCGCGCGAAACCGTGCAGTCGTACGAGATCGGCATCAAGAGCATGTTGGCCGACCGCACGCTGCGCCTGAATGCCTCGGTGTTCGATCAGAAATATACGAATTTTTCAGCTGAACACTTTTACCGGCATTCAATTCGTGGTCAGCTCGATTCGCAAACTGGAGTCCAAGGGCGCGCAGTTCGATGCGGCCTGGGCCACCCCGCTGACCGGCCTGAGCTTATCCGGCGGCGTCACCTATGCATTTACCAACATCCAGGATTTCGGTGATTCAGGGCCGCTGTTTTCGCCGCTTCGCGTCAACGATCGGTTGTCGTTTGCGCCGCAGTGGTCGGCAGTGGCGTCGGCCGCCCACACGGCGCGTTTCTCGGATTCGCTGCAATTTCGCGCCAGTGTCACCGAGAAGTACAACTCCTCGTACAACACCGGATCGGATCTCGATCCGGCAAAACTCCAGGGAGCCTACGGCTTGCTCAACGCGCGCCTAGGACTAGGAGCGCCGGACGGCAAGTGGACTGCCGAAATCTGGGGCTCGAACCTCGCCAACAAGGGCTTCTACCAGGTCGCCTTCGACGCGCCGTTCCAGTTCGACCAGATCGACGCATTCCTAGGCGATCCTCGAACCTTTGGGATTACGCTTCGAACCAAGTTCTAAACAGAGTATTGTTGGAACATGGCAATTGGACGGCGGGCCTCAAGCCCGCCGTTTTTCCTGGGAGCGCTGCATGGCGAGTAAAGCGAAAATCACAGCCAGTGCTTCGTTCGCCTTGTTCGTTCTGTTCGCCATAAATCTGCTGAATTTCTTCGATCGCCAGTTGCCTGGAGCTCTGGCCGAACCCATCCGCAAGGAATTTCACCTAAGCGACACCGCGCTCGGGCTGTTGGGAACGATCGCGACCCTGATGTACGCCCTGGTCGGCCTGCCGCTCGGCCGTTTGGCGGACAAGTGGTACCGCACCCGCCTCATCGCCATCGGCACCGCGCTATGGAGCTTGCTCACCGGCGCCTCCGGGCTCGCACAAAACTATTCACAGCTGTTCGCATCACGGCTGGGGGTGGGCCTGGGTGAAGCCGCCTGCGCACCTGCGGGCCAAGCGTTGATCGGCGATCTCTATCCGCCGCATCAGCGGGCACGCGCCATGGGCATATTCATGCTGGGGCTTCCCGCAGGCCTATGCCTGGCATATTTTAGCGCCGGCGCGATCGGCGCCGCACTCGGCTGGCGAGCGGCGTTCTTATTCGCCTGCATACCCGGTCTGCTGCTGGCTTGGCTGGCGCTGCGCATTCCCGAACCCGTGCGTGGTGCTCTGGATGCACCGAGGCCGCCCACCGCCGCCGGTGCCGGCGCTGCGATCGAGTCGCCATTTCGTGCCGTACTGAAACTGCCCACCATGCGGTGGATCATCCTGTCCGGCATCTTCCACAATTTCAATATGTACGCGATCAACGCATTTCAGACGCCGTTCCTGCAGCGCTTTCACGAAATGGGACTGAAAGCGGCGAGCAATGTCTCTGCCATCTCGGTGGGCGCCGTCGGCGCCATCGGCCTGCTGGCGGGCGGTTGGTTCGCGGACAAGATCAGCACCAGGCGCCGCGACGGGCGCCTGTTGCTATCGGCCTGCTGCATGGCTATTGCCGCGCCCAGCATTTATTTTGCGCTGAGCCAGCCCAAAGGCGCCATCGGCGCGTTCATGCTGCTGATGGCGGTCGGCACCATGACCATGTTCGTGTACTACGCCACGGTGTACGCGGCCATTCAAGATGTCATCGAACCTCGATTGCGCGGCACGGCAGTGGCAATTTACTTCTGCGCCATGTACGTACTCGGCGCGAGCTTGGGACCGTTGGGGATGGGCATGTTGAGCGATTACTTCGCTCATCAAGCGATGCGCGACGCCGGCGTCGGCAGCATGACGGAGGCATTCAAGGCCTCCGGCCTGCACAGCGCCATGTACGCCATTCCCGTGCTGGCGTTGCTGGCATCGTTGGTGCTGTTCGCAGCGTCGCGCACGGTGGAAGCAGATATTCGCAAGCAAGAGCTGTAGCCGACCCACATGTGCTTATGAGAATTGAGTATTTGCGATAACCGCACGGTAGAGGCTTTACTGGAGTGGGACGCTTGCACGCCACGTCGGCAGTGGAACGCGGGATAGTCCCTACTGCAAACTCGGCAAAGTGCGACTCAAGTCACAGGTTTCGGGCAGCGATATGAAATTGATGCAGGCTATTTCAGGGGTGCTTAGCACGGCGATCTTGTCGCTGGCGCGCAGCATGGATATCTCGCACCTGTATTGCCGCACCCACGTTGCGCCGCCGCCGAAGCGCACGCCGAGAATCAAATGATGTCGCAGCAATCGGCACCGATACCCACCTGGGAGCAGTGGCAGCAAGATATCGTAGCGTTGCTCAAGAGCGATTTTGGAGGCACGCTGCAAGTAATCTCCATCGATGACGTCGATTGGCCGTCGTGGCAGGGATTATATGCTCAGGGCCGGTCCGCGCGTTCCGCCATCGAGCGTGCCTTGGAGCGCGACCTGTAGCCGAACGTCGGCATACTGCGCCCAGCCCTGCGCAGAATATCCCAGCGCCGAGCCGGCCAGCTCGCGCCGCCGCTCGAAGCCGTAGTCGCGGCCCTACGGGCCGCCGCGCCTGGCTTGCGACGCCAACTTATTGAGCGGCAGCGACAATCCGGCTCAATCGATCACTACCACTACCTTCCCCCGCGCTGCCCGTGTACCTAGCCGCGCGATGGCCTCGCCGCCGCGCGCCAGCGCAAAGCGTTCGGTGACGGCAGGCAGGATCCCACCGCTCCTGTACAGCTCGAGTAGCTCCTCGACATTCGCCGCGTGTTGCGCGGGAAAACGCGCGGTGAAGTCGCCCCAAAACACGCCGACGATCTGGCAGCTCTTGAGCAGCGGCAGATTCAGCGGCAATTTCGCAATGCCGGCCGGAAATCCCACCACCAAGTGACGGCCCTGATACCCGATCGCGCGCAGTGCAGCTTCGGTGTAATCGCCGCCCACCCCATCGTAGATCACCTGTGCGCCATCAGGACCGCACGCCGCC
>JAYTXS010000188.1:0-2889 GCA_043742845.1 Gammaproteobacteria bacterium | reverse complement strand
ACCCTTGCGCTGCATTTTCGATTGGCGCCGCATGCGGAAGCGGCTGTGCGCCAATCGCTGGCGGCCATCGCCAAGCCGCTGGGCCGCAACTATCATATTCAAGAGGGCAATATGGTGCTGGAGATAAAACCGCGTGGATTCACCAAGGCGAGCGCGATCAAGGCGTTCATGATGGAAGCTCCGTTCTCGGGCCGAAAGCCGGTGTTCGTGGGCGACGACCTCACCGACCAGGACGGATTTCGCATGGTCGAAGATCAGGGTGGAATTTCCATCGCGGTTGGCGACCGGGTGCGCGGGCAATTTCGCTTTGACAACGCCGCCGAGGTTCGCGCCTGGCTGCAGGGAATTGCAGAACTGCACGATTCACACCGCGAATGAACACTCCTGGCGGCAGCTTGGATCTCGCAGTCATCGGCAATTGCCAGGTGGCGGCCTTGATCGACAAACTCGGCCGCATCGTCTGGGCCTGCCTGCCGAAGCCGGACGGCGATCCGGTTTTCTGCGCGCTGCTGCAAAGTGACGGCGGCAATTCCAGCAGCGGCGTGTTCGCCGTCGATCTTCGCGATATGGCGAGCGCGAATCGCACCTATGACCGAAACACCGCCATCGTGGAAACCACGCTCCGTGACGCAAAGGACAATGCCGTCAAGATCACGGATTTCTGTCCGCGCTTCCGCTCGCGCGGCCGCAATTTCCGGCCCATGGCCATCGTGCGTTTGCTGGAGCCGGTGAAGGGGCGACCGATCGTCACAGTGCGGCTGCGCCCGCGTTCCGAATACGGCGCCGGCGCGCCGCAGCGCGTCGCCGGCAGCCATCACATCCGTTTTCTGTCGTCGTCGCTGAATTTTCGTGTCACCACCAATAGCTCGCTATCGCCGCTGCTGGACGAAAGCGCCTTCGTGCTCGACCGGCCGCTGGCCTTCATCCTCTCGGTAGACGAGACCATCGAGGAGACGCCGCTCACCCTGGCGCGTTCCTGGCTGGACGAAACCCGCAACTATTGGCACGAATGGATTCGCGGCCTGGCCGTGCCTTTCGATTGGCAGGAGGCTGTGATTCGAGCCGCCATTACGCTGAAATTGTGCACATACGAAGATACCGGCGCCGTGCTCGCGGCGCTTACCACCTCCATACCGGAAATGTCCGGCAGCGTGCGCAACTGGGACTATCGGTTTTGCTGGCTGCGCGACAGCTTCTTCGTGGTGCTTGCGCTCAACCATCTTGGCGCGACCAACACCATGGAAGGCTACTTGCGTTATATCGACAACATTGTCGCGCGCAATCCGGGCGGCGACTTACAGCCGCTCTACAGCATCACCGGTGAAACGAAAATCGATGAACGCATCGTCGAAACGCTCGACGGATACCGTGGCATGGGCCCCGTGCGTGTCGGTAATTTGGCCTACGAACAGGTGCAATACGATGTCTATGGCGCCGTGGTGCTGGCCGCGCGCCAGCTGTTCTTCGATCAGCGCCTGGCGAATCCCGGAGACTCTGCTGTGTTTGCCCGCACCGAAGTGCTCGGCGAGCGCGCACAGAAGATGTTCTCGGTTCCGGACGCGGGTCCGTGGGAGTTTCGCGGTATCGCCCGGGTGCACACCTTCTCATCGGTGATGTGCTGGGCCGCCTGCGATCGCTTGGCGCGGATTGCCGGGCAGCTCGGACTCGTCGACCGAGCCAGCTACTGGCGCAGCAGCGCCAACGCCATGCGCGAAGAGATTCTGGCGCGTGCCTGGAGCGAAACCAAGCAGGCATTTACCAGCGCATTCGGCGGCGAGGATCTGGACGCGACCTCACTGTTGCTGGCCGATCTTGGCTTCATCGAGGCGGCCGATAAGCGTTTCGTTTCTACGGTCAACGCCATCGAGCGGGAGCTGGTACGCGGCGACCTGGTTTTTCGCTACGTGCACGCCGATGATTTCGGCGTTCCGGCCAATACATTCACGATGTGTTCTTTCTGGTACGTCAATGCGCTGGCCGCCATCGGGCGCTTAGATGAAGCGCGCGCGATTTTTCAAAAACTCCTTCTGAGGCGCAACACGGCCGGCCTGCTGTCCGAGGATATCGATCCGGTGAGCGGCGAGCAGTGGGGCAACTTCCCCCAGACCTACAGCATGGTGGGCATCATCACCTGCGCCACCCGCCTCAGCCGCAGCTGGGTGGAAATGTTGTAAGGCGTTCGAGGCGTCGGCGCACTGCGCCGGCGCGTCCGCGCTACGGCCGGATCTGTCCGCTGCCGCGCACCACATACTTGTAGCTGGTCAATTGCTCCACCCCGACCGGACCACGCGCGTGAAACTTGTCCGTGCTGATGCCGATCTCCGCGCCCATCCCGAATTCACCGCCGTCCGCGAACTGAGTAGAGGCGTTATGCAGCACGATGGCGCTATCCACTCGCGTCAAAAAGCGCTCGGCGGCAGCGCCGTCATCCGTCACGATGCACTCAGTGTGCTGCGAGCCATATCGGCGGATGTGTTCGATCGCCGCGTCAATGTCCTCCACCACGCGCACCGCGATGATGGCATCCAGATACTCGGTGGACCAATCCTCCTCAGTGGCGGGTTTCACGCGCACATCTGCTGCGACGCTCGGCGAGTCGCCGCGTACTTCGCAGCCCGCGGCGAGCAGCGTCTCGAGCAACGGCGCCAAGTGCGTGGCCGCGCAGTCGCGATCGACCAGTAGGGTCTCTGCCGATCCGCACACGCCGGTGCGTCGCATCTTGGCGTTGAGCACGATGCTCTGCGCCATTCCAAGATTCGCGCCGCGGTCGATGTACACGTGACAGACCCCTTCCAAGTGGCCGATCACCGGTACCCGTGCCTCCTGCCGCACGCGCGCGATCAGACTCTTGCCGCCGCGCGGCACCAGCACATCAATGCTGTCTGCCAT
>JAYTXS010000187.1:0-14645 GCA_043742845.1 Gammaproteobacteria bacterium | reverse complement strand
TACGTCGCGCCGGCCGGATACCCAGGCGCTTCGCACGATCGCGATGAGCCCGAGGCCCCCGCGGCGGCCCTTGGCCCGGATTTACGCCATTCTGGAGTGCAGGTTTACGCGGTGTCGCAGGCGGGCGATATGGTACCTCTGCACCCCGGTGCCCGCACCCCTCGCAGGACAGCGTGCGGCAATGACGCTTGGGGGGAGTTTCATGTCATGCAAGCCTCGTATGTGTCCCGCCCCGAAACAATCGCAGACGGCGCTGATGATTGCGCGCAGTTCACACGCGCGGGGGTGGGGACCACGGCGGCGGCAATTGCCGACGTGGTATTGGACGGTTTCAGCATTACGCCGAGCATGGCGGGTGGGCTGCAAGCGGCGACGAAATACAACCACGGCGGGTTGATCTTCAACGCGCATACCAAGATTCGACTCGATCATCCCAAATTCAAGTTTCGGCTCGACATCTTGCACGGCTTGAAGACCGCAGCGATCGAGTTTTCCGGCGTCGGAGGCATCGAGGTGGGCATCGAGGCCGGCACCAGCGACGCGCTCAAGAACATCAACCGCGAATTCGCCGTTCCTGTCGATATCTCGTATCCCATCCCGGGCCTGGTGCCGTTCGCCGCCACCTTTCACCAAAGCCTGCTGGTACAGACGCTGTTCACGGCCAAGCAAGGCACGCTGCGCACCCAGGGTGATTTCTCCGTGAGCGGCACGATTACCGCGGGTATCGTCGATGGCGCCCCGACCGCGACGGCACCTCTGACCGTGACGAGCAATACCAGCTTGACCGCAGAGCTCAGCGGCGAATCCTTGGGAGTGAACGGCCTGGTACTGGGCTACGGTGGAAAATTGATCATCGGGCTGGGCTCCTTCGGCCTCATCGTCGGTCCGTATGCCAGCATCAATACAGCGCTCGGCATCACGCGCGGCTCGGATCTTGCCACAGGGCTGGTCGCCTATACCTGCCGATCCTCCACTTTAGATCTATTCATCGACTATGGCCTGGGCTTCGCCATTCCCTCGTGGTCGGCGAAAGCCGTCAATGCGTTTCTCGGTCTGTTTGGTGCCAAACCCATCAGTACCAGCTATGGGACAAAACTCGGGACCTTGCCCATTACGAAAATTGACGAGTCCCTGCCGCCCAGCTGCGCAGCGAAACCCACCTAGCGAAAGGAATTCCATGAAGACACTGTTATTGATGCTCGCCTTGAGTGCGACGATCCTGGGCGCGTGCGGCAAGGCGTCCACGAGTATTGGGCAGTCCGGTGACGGCAAGCCCGGCACCCACGCATCGACGGCTCACGAGGGCGGCACACCTTTGCTCAGCAAGGAGGAGGTTGGAGCCATTCTCGGCAGTGAGGTGACCTCGATGGAGGGTCGTCCCGGCGACATGAACTACAAGACTGCCGTCATCGGCCTCGAAACCACCGTCGGCATCGAGTCGAAGGACGATTCAGTCGAGGGAATGAGCGGCGCGCGCAAGGCCACCGGCATGTTGGGCGGTGCTGCAGAGGTCGTGCCGAATGTCGGCGACGAAGCCTTTTTCGGCGCCATGTCCGTCCTGTACGTGCGCAAGGGCGACACGTTGATTACGATCACGCCGCCCAATCTGCAACTGGTCGCGGCATCTACCGCGTATGGCAAAGTTACCGATGCGAAAATGGGGTCCGATGAGCAAGCCAAGGCCATGCAAGACCTGCGAGCGGTCGAGAAGTCCGATCCGCTCAATGCCGGTCTCAAAGGCGGGGACGACATGCAGGAAGCGCTCGCGGCGGTGGCCGCCTCGAGTAAGAAGCAGGGCACCAGGTATGAAGCGCAGTCGCGAGCCATGGGCTTGGCCCTCGCCGGAAAAATCTTGTCCAAACTCTGATCGTCCTTTTCGCGCGTCCCATTGGAACTCGACGAGGCAATCCCCGGCAGTTGCGCGGCAAAGGCCGGATGACGGCAGATCTGGGCGGTTCTGTCCGGACCGAGCATTCGATTAAAGATCCTTGGAGAGAATGAGCTTGAATACCCAGTGATCCGAGGCGCTGGTCAGCCCAGCGCCGATGCCCGCTTCAATGCTCGCCCATCGGGTGTTTACGTCTATGACGCCGAACAGCTGGTGGTTTTGAGCCGACGCCGGTAAGAAATGGGTGATGCGTCCGAAGTCGTCGTATTCCTCCAGCGCCACTTTGTAATTCTCAGACAGCGCCATGGCCAGGCGGGTCGCCGGCACGAATTCCAGCCTTGAGACTCCGTTCCATGAATTATCGACGATGGGGTTAAAGATCAAATCGAATCGACCGAAGTGGGCGCCGACGATGGGGCGAATCTCGGAAGTGTACGTGTGCTCGTTCCAATGCGTCGTGTTGAAACTGAATTCAAAATTGACGCCGTAGAAGAACTCGCGATGGGCAGCATCGGGTATCACGAACAGCGCCCGCAGCTTCATGCCGTTGTACAAAAGACTGCCGCGGTGAGTGAGGGAATATAACGGTAGATACAGCCCTGCTTCGAACCAAGGGGCGCCGCCATAGGCCCATTCCGCGACACCGTTGAGCGATTTGTCGGGAACGATGGCGCCGCGGAAGGCCGAGGTGTCGCCACCGCTCAACGTGTAATTGTCATGCACCGTCAAATTGAATGTGCCGACCGGCGCGATTGCGGCGTCGTACACCTGGATTTCATCCGTTTGAGCGAATGCGCTGCCGGCACCAGTGAGGCACAGCAAGATTACGAAGAATCGGTGTAACAAATACATGGATGCCTTTGCGTGAGCGCATGGGGATTCTACGCTTGCGAGCGTTTCTTGACTGCAAATGTATGTTGACGAGGACTTCGAACCCGTCCTGCCAAGTGCGCTGGCACGCCTAAGCAGATTGGTTACATACATGCACCCCTGAGTTGCGGATAGCGATGATCGCCGCGCGGTCAGCGATTGACCGTTGCCGAATTTGCACCCGTTGATTGCGTCAATCGGAGACGGTAAGGGCTATCGCATGATCCGACGCAGGGGCGAGAATAAATGCAGAGAACAAGTATTGATTTCGCAGTAGGGAGTAATTCGCACATGTCTAGAACCACCAGGGTTGTCGCACTGGCTCTGTTTGCCTTCGGCTCGCTCGTCAGTCTGCGACCCGCCGTGGCGGCTGCCGCGAGTGCTGGCAATGCGCCGATCCAAGGCCTCGAAGAGATCATCGTGACTGCGCAGAAACGCAGTGAAGACCTGCAGAAGACGGCCATCGCCTTGAGCGCGGTGACCGGCGATGCTCTAAAAGAAGCAGGGGTTTTCGATCCTCAAGGATTGACCGATCTGGTTCCGGGGTTGGAAGTGGGGTACTCGAACTCCAACACGACGTTTGCGATTCGCGGAATTTCTTCTACCACCGACCCGACGCTCGGCGACGCGGCGGTGGCGTTTCACCTTGACGGGGTGTTCCAAGGCAGGCCGGCCGCGGCATCCGGCATCCTCTACGACGTCGCCCGGGTTGAGGTGCTGCGCGGACCACAGGGAACCTTGTACGGCAGGAACGCCACCGCCGGCACGATCAATGTGGTTACCAATCGGCCCAATTTCGACGGCTATAGCGGCAGCGCGGAAGTGGAGACTGGAAATTACGGGCTGTTGAGCACAACCGCGATGTTCAATGCGCCGCTCAACGACACGCTGGCGGTCCGCGGGGCCATGGACACTCTGCGACACTCCGGCTATCTGAGCGACGGCTACAACGACGCGGATAACGTTGCCGGACGCTTGCAGGCTTTATGGACGCCGAGCGAGAGCGTGTCGCTGCTGGTGGGCGGGGACTTCTTCCACGAAGGCGGTGTGGGCCCTGGACTTACGCTGTTGAGCCGGGTGACGGCGTGCGACTTTAATCAGGCCAGCCCAACCTACACGGCGTGTGCGACACCCACGAACGGCCGATTGGGTCCCTGGGCCAGTTTCGACACGACGAACATGACGACCAAGGGATACCAGTCGCCATCCGGGACGACGGACAATACGAGTTGGACCGTGCACGCGGAATTGAACTGGAATCTCGGACCTGTCGTGCTGACCGAGATTCCGGCCTACCATCACCTCACGGTCAATTACTTCGCATTGGGCAACGGACTCGATAATTCTCAGCAAGAACACGAACGCGAGATTTCAAACGAGCTGCGACTGTCCTCGCCCGCGAGTTCTCCGACAAAGTGGGTGCTTGGCGCCTACTATCATGACGAACAGCAGCCCTATAAGCAGACCTTCTACGACAACGTGGCCGGTGGCTTGGGAGCGTTTTCCTGTGCCGGATTCGCGCCCGGAGGCTTTGGTCCGTGGACCGAGGGTTTCACCAACACCAGTGGTAACCCGAGCTGTGCAGTTCCGGGCCAAGGCGTCAGCCTGGTATTTCCATATCCGACTATCTCCAACCCGTCATATGCGCTGTTCGGCCAGTTGACCTATCCGATAACGCCGGATTGGCGGGTCACAGGTGGTGTACGTTGGAACCATGACCAAAAGGAAGTGGTTGGGGAGACGGACCGTGTCTATGGCGTGGGCTTGCCCGCAGGCAGCCCGGATTGGGCCTATATCGTTCCACCCGCGCGATTTAACTCCGGTCCGCTAGCGGGCCAGACCATCCTTCCGGGACAGGGTGAAGTCGCCATCAGGACCAACGCCGATGTGACCTGGACCAAAACCACCTGGAAGGCCGGCGTCGAGCATGATTTGAGCGACCGCAACATGGTCTATCTCAATGTGAGCACGGGATACAAGCAGGGCGGCGTGTTTGCCGGTGCGGCCCCGTACAACACATACAAGCCTGAGACGCTGACGGCATACGAGCTGGGGTCGAAGAACCGCTTTCTCGATAACAAGCTGCAGGTCAACATCGACGCCTTCTACTATAACTACAAAGATTATCAGGTGGATCAGCTGGAAAATTTGCCTGCGGGCGGCAACAGCTTCTCATTCGGTGACGACATCTTTAATGCGGCGAAGGCGACCCAGTTCGGTGCCGAGCTCGAGCTGCTTTGGGCGGCGACGGCAGCGGATGAGATCGGTCTCAACCTGGCGTATCTGCACGCGAAGTTCGATGAGTTCTCGTTCCCTATCCAGGCGAATCCGGCGCGATCCGCATCAACCGTCATCCAGTTCATCGATCTGGCCGGAGGCGCACCGACCAGCGCGCCGGAATTGACCGGGACGGTGAGTTATCGGCACAACTTCCAGCTGACCGGCGGCTCGACAGTGGCATTTAATATACAGAGCCATGTGGAGAGCGCTTACTGGTTGGCGGTCGATCACAATGTCCTCAGCACTGCGACCAATGTTGATACGTCCAATGGGACGGTGACGCCGAATCAGCCGTTGTCGCCGTATGCAACCTCCATACTCGAGACCAAGCACTATGGCTCGCGGCAGCGTGGCTATACCCGCACCCAGGTCGGGATGACCTATCTCACGGCGGACAAGAAGTATTCGGTGCAGGGCTTTGTTCGCAACATCGAGAATAAGGCTGTCATGAACAACTTCTCATTTGGCGGAGATGGGCCCGCGTATGCAGGGGTCTCGCCGCCGCGGACTTATGGGGTCGCGTTTGCTGCGCACTGGTAGGTGGCATTGCGATGGGAGTTCATCGAGTAAACGCGCCAAGAGTACGGCGCGTGAACCGCGGCTACGGTGCAATATAAGCAGTCTTGATTACCGTATAGAATTCCGCTGCGTAGCGTCCCTGTTCGCGCGGCCCGTAACTCGAGGCACCACGCCCGCCGAACGGCACGTGATAGTCCACGCCAGCCGTTGGCACGTTGACCATCACCATGCCGGCTTGCGAGGCGCGGCGAAAGTGGCTTGAATACTTCAGCGACTGCGTGATGATGCCGGCGGATAAGCCGAATGGGACGCCGTTCGCCACCGCAATGGCCTCATCGTAGCTGCGAACGCGGATGACGCTCGCGACGGGCCCGAATATTTCCTCGCAATTGATGCGCATCGCGGGCGAGGACTCTGTAAATAGCGCCGGCTCGAGAAAGAAGCCCTGCGTGGGCCGCTGCAACGAGCGACCGCCCCACGCGAGTTTGGCGCCTTCGGTAACACCGAGCTGCAAGTAGCTCTTATCGGTGTCGAACTGAGATTGATCGACCACTGGACCGATGTGGGTATCCGGCTCCAGGGCATGGCCGATGCGCCAGCTCTGAATCTTGGCGAGCAGCGCGTCGACAAAACGATCATGAATTCCTTCCTGAACGATGAGCCGACTCGAGGCGGTGCAGCGTTGCCCCGTCGACATAAAAGCACCGTTTGCGGCAACGTTCACCGCGACGTCGAGATCTGCGTCGTCCAGTATCACCAGCGGGTTCTTCCCGCCCATTTCAACCTGAACTTTCGCGCGCCGCGCCGCCGCCTTGGTCACAATGCTCGATCCGGTTCGGGTGGATCCCGTGAACGTAATCGCCTGCACGGCGGGCGATGCGACAAATGCTTCGCCGACCACCGAACCCCTGCCCATGACGAGATTGAAGACGCCGGCCGGAAGGCCTGAGCGGGAGATGATGTCGGTGAGCGCCCAAGCGCTCCCCGGCACCAGTTCCGCCGGCTTGAATACGACGGCGTTGCCATAGCACAGCGCCGGGGCAATTTTCCAGGCCGGAATCGCCATGGGGAAATTCCATGGCGTGATGATCGCGACGACCCCCACGGGCTCACGCGTGATCTCGACGGTCAGCCCCGGCCGTGTCGAGGGCAACAGTTCGCCCGCCAGCCGCAGGGCCTCTCCGGCAAAGAATTTGAATACCGCACCCGCGCGGGCAACTTCGCCAATGCCCTCGGCCAGAGTCTTACCCTCTTCGCGTGAAAGCAGGCGTCCGAGTTCCTCGCGCCGAGCCAGAAGCTCGGTACCGACGCGGTCGAGCACGTCAAAGCGCTGTTGAATGCCGCTGAACTGCCAGGATTGGAACGCACGCGTGGCAGCGGCAATCGCGTCTTCGGCGTCCGCGGCCCCGGCTTGCGCATAGATGCCGATGACATCCGAGGTGTCCGACGGATTGACGTTCTGCACGCTGGAAATGCCCGCAACCCAGGCGCCGTCAATGTAATTGCGGAAAATCTCCTCGCCCGTGTGGGCCTTGGTTGCCTTTGCCACTCAGCCGCTCGCGGGAAGAGGCTCAGGAATCGCCACCCCAAGCTTGGCCGCGTCCTTGCTCAGCTTCTGCCACGCTGAGGGAGCGATGGGAATGCCGCCGGACTTGCGTTCCTTATACACTCGCGCACCCCGCTCGCCCGGGAACAGAATCGGCGCAGTTGCAACCGAGCGCGGCAGTCCCTTGAGAGCCGCGAGTGTCGCATCGACGCCGGCTTTGAACTCCGCGAGAGGCATGAATGCTTCGATGTCGATGGCGATGATGGTCCCGTTTTGGCGGTGACGCTTGCCCTCCGGAGTACCTGAGTGGAAGCCGCTGACTATCGGGTTACCAACCAGCACGCCGGTCAACAGTTCGAACATCAACGACAGGCCCGCTCCCTTGGCACCGCCCATGGGCAACGGAATCTCGGCAAGCGCGGGGTCGGTTGTCGGTTCGCCCTCACCCGTCAGGGCTGCCCCCTCGGGCAGGGGCGTACCGCTCGCGCGCATTTGGGCAATCCGCCCCAGAGCGATGACGGCGGTCGCCATATCGAGCACGACCTCACCATGCGATGCTGACGGAACCGCAATCGACAGCGGGCTGGTGGCAACCGCCGCGCCGCGCGCGCCCGTGTAGGCCATATTCGGCACTCCCGCCACAATACCGATTCCCGCCATGCCGGCATCGGCAACCAGCGAGGTGTAATAGCCGATGGCCCCTGTATGGACGGTGCCGCGGACGGCGGCCCAGGAAATGCCGGTCTTGCGTGCGGCCGCAATGGCTTCACGCACGGCAAAGCTCATCGCAACCGGACCGGGCGCGCCATCGGCGTCGATGGTGATGATCGAGGCTCGCGGCTGCTTCACCACCATGTGGGGCTGCGCCTTGGCTTCACCGCTCTCGAATAGTTCGACATAACGGGGAATGCGGGAAATTCCGTGTGAATCGACGCCGCGCAGATTCGCCCAGAGGAGCACATCGGCAACCGTCTTGGCATCCGCGGCGCTGGCCCCGAGTTTCACGAACATCGAATCGACGAGACTGTGCAGTGCCGCGTACGAGACGCGGACTTTTTCTGGTTTTGCCATGCGGATACTCGGTTGGTTGATAGACCGTAATATGCGCTTAAGGGTCCGGTAGCGACAATCTGTACCTTATGTTGCAGTATTGGAGTGCATTTCGGGCGGCGTGCGCGTTGACAGCGGCGAACCGATGCTCTTCAATAATCGTTCTATGAAACCCCACAGCATCGTCAAAATCGACCGAGTAAAAATCTTGGACCGCGGCGGTGGCATCACGACGCTTCCGCTCATCACGCCGGCGTCGGCCGAGAATCCCGTATTCTCCACCGGCATCAGCAGCTATCCGAAGGGCAAGGGTGCACCGATGCACTCGCACAATTGTCCTGAGCAGGTCACCTTGCTCGAGGGCAAAGGCGAGGTGGAAATAGACGGGGTCGTAACGCCGCTTTCAAAATACGACAGCACCTACATTCCCGGGAACATCCTGCATGCGTTCCGCAACACCGGCGATGAGCCGATGAAGATTCTGTGGATTTACGGCAGCAACCGGGTGACGCGCACCTTTGCGGCCACCGGCGAGACCGTCGAACATCTTTCAGCCGCCGATCTCATGAGCGTTTCAAAATAGAAACAGCCGCCGCCCGCCGCACCCGATAGGCGGCGCGGGTAAGTACCCCGCTCAAGGTGCTGATTTTGTCGACACTAGGTTGCACATCGCGGATCAATGCCGCGTGTGGCGATGACTTACAGTGCTGCGACATTATCGAAGCGGAGCTTGAATCATGCGACTTGCGAAATTAACGGACGATCAACTGACGCCGCGGCAGAAAGAACTCGCCGCGCGCATTGCGGGTAAGCGCGGTCAAGTACGCGGCCCCTTTTTATGCTGGCTGCACAGCCCGGAATTGTGCGATCGGGTTGAGGCACTTGGAGCCTATGTGCGCTTCGACTGCTCGCTGTCGGAGAAGCTGCGCGAATTCAGCATTTTGATCGCCGCGCGCCACTGGGATTCGCAGCACTCGTGGAATGCACACATCGACAAGGCCGTTGCCGCCGGTATGAACCCGCAAGCCCTGCAGGCGATCGCCGATCATCGCGCGCCGGTGTTCACGGCGGAAGACGAACGGGTCTTCTATCAATTCTGCACGGAGATGCTCGAGACTCACTTCGTCAGCGATGCGACCTTCGCCGTGGCGCTAGGCCTGTTCGGCAGCAATGGGGTGGTCGACATCATCGGCTGCCTCGGCAATTTCTCGATGTTGTCGTTTTGCCTGAATGCCTTTCAGGTCGATCTCGACCCCACCCGCAAGCCCCCCTTTGCGGACGTCGTCGGTTACGCGAAAGCCGGCGGCAGCGGTACCGCTTGAGCAGGCGGCCGTCGCGGCCGCCGCACTATTGACGAACTTGCACCAGAGGATTGCGGGGACCGGTCGCTCGGTGAGCGGCGCGGTATGTTTAGATAAGCCCATCATCAAATCAATGTTTTAGGAGACTCGGAATGTTTATCGTCGACTCGCAGGTACACATCTGGAAGGAAGAGACGCCGGGTCGGCCCTGGATTCCGGGTGCGCGCGAGCGGATGAAATTAAACGGTCATCGGCTCGAGCCCTTTACTTTTCAAGAAGCGATCGAATTGATGGACAAGGCGGGGGTGACTCGCGCGCTGATACTACCGCCCTCGTGGGAGGGAGACCGGATCGACTACGCGATCGAGGCGTGCGAGAAATACCCGGATCGCTTCGGGATCATGGCGCGGGTGCCGCAGAACAAACCCGAGGAAGCGAAGGCGATGCTGCGGGATTGGAAGAGCGTGCCCGGCGTCAAGGGAACGCGGCTCACCTTTCACCGGCCGATCGACCGCAATTGGATGATCGACGGCACTGCCGATTGGTACTGGCCGTTCGCGGCCGAGCACGGCATCAAGACAATGGTGCATGCGCCGATCTGGAAGACCGAGTTGGGGGCGATCGCGAAGAAATATCCGAATCTTAAAATTATCATCGATCACATGGGTATCATGGCGCGCTGTGTCGATGATGCGATTGGCTATTGGGTGTCGGAGACCGCGGATCTGCACGTTCATCCGAATATTTACGTGAAGATCTCGGCGCTGCCGGGCTATTCGACACAGCTCTATCCGTATCACAACATTGACAAGTACGTGCACGAGATGGTGGCTAAGATGGGCCCGAAGCGCTGCTTCTGGGGAACTGATTTGACTCGTCTGATGGACCACGGGCTGACCTACAAGGACACGATCGAGCACTTCACCAAGCACCTGGGCTTCAGCGCCGAACAACTTGAGTGGATCATGGGTCGGGGAATCTGCGAAGTGCTGGATTGGCCGATCAGTGCCGCTGCCTCGCTCAAGTCCGCATGAAGAGATACATCGATGGCGGCGAGGGAATGCTCGAAGCATTTCGCAGCCTCGGCGTTGAATACGTGTTTTCCTCTCCCGGCTCCGAGTGGGCGCCGGTATGGGAGGCTCTGGTGCGTCAGAGCACGGAGGGCCGTGCCGGCCCGACCTACATCGATTGCTGGCACGAAACGGTGGCGGTGGGCATGGCGAACGGCTATGCGCTGATCACGGGCCGCATGCAGGCGGTGCTGCTGCACGCGGGTCCGGGGTTGCTGCAGGGAGCCTGCGCGATTCACGGCGCCTTGCTGTCCGCGGTGCCGATGCTGGTGTTTTCGTCCGAGTCCAACAGCTACGGCGAACGACCCGGCGTCGATCCGGGGTCGCAGTGGTATCGGAATCTGTCGATTGTCGGCGGACCGCACGTACTCGCACAGCCGTTCGTCAAGTGGGCGAACCAGGTTCCCGGCATCGAGACGCTGTATGAAATGGTGCTGCGCACCGGCGAGATGTCGCAGCGCGAGCCGATGGGGCCGACGTATCTGAATGTGCCGGTCGAGGTTCTGTTACAGCCGTGGACGGCGCCGCAGCGCATTCGCCCGACCGCGCCGGCCGGCAAGAAACACAGCCCATCGGAAGAGACTGCGGCCCTCGCACGTCTGTTGGTCGAGGCCAAGAACCCGGTGATCCTTACTGAAACCGGCGGCCGCGATGCGGCCGGCTTTGCGGCGCTGGTTGCATTGGCGGACTTACTGGCGATCCCCGTGGTCGAGCCGCAGTCCGCGGTGTGCGCGAATTTTCCGCGCCGTCATCCCATGCACCTGGGTGCCGGCAATGAGGCATTGTTCAAGGACTCCGATCTGATCCTGCTGGTCAACTGCCGCGCGCCCTGGTATCCGCCAAGTGCCGGCCCCGCCGTCGTCACGGTCGTCATCGATGCGGTGCCGCAGCGCCCGCACGTGGTTTACCAGGTGCTGCACGCCGATCACTACCTGGAAGGGGATGTGGCGGCGACGCTCGCCGCGGCCACGGCCGCCGTGCGCACGCTGGGTGTGGACGGCGCGCTGGTCGAAGCGCGCCGCGCGCGTCACACGCAGCGTCACGCGGTGCTGCAGACTCAGAGCGATGATGCAGAGCAGAAGGCCGCCGCGCTCCAGGCCATCGATCCGGTGCGCCTCGTGCAGGCACTGCGTACCGTCGTGGCGGCGCCGGACACCATCTTTGTCGATGAGACCATCACTCACGCGCGACTGCTGCAACAGCACCTGCAGTGCGATCACGCGGGCAGCTACTACTACGTGCAGGGTGGTCTGGGTCAGGGCATCGCCGTGGCGCTCGGCATCAAGCTGGCGGCACGCAATCAGCTCGTGGTGCTTGCCATCGGTGACGGTTCCTTCCTGTACAACCCGATCGTACAATCACTGGCCGCCGCTCGCGACACTCGACTGCCCTTGTTGATCGTGGTCTTCAACAACCGCAAATACCTCTCGATGAAGTTCAACCACCTGCGCTTCTACCCCGATGGGGCGGCGGTGGCCCAAGGTGTGTTTCATGGCGTCGAGCTTGGGACCCAGCCGGAACTGTCGGCATTTGCCGAGCCGTTCGGCATGCTGGGCCTGGTCGTTGACCGGGCAGCGAACCTCGAGCCGGCGTTGCGTCAGGCGCTTGCCGTCGTTGCCGCCGGGCGCACGGCCATACTCAACGTCATGTTGACCAAGTAAGACCTGGTCAGGCCTCGAATCCCCAGTATCGAGTTGAAATACTGACGATCAGCTCGAGTTTCCGCCGCTGATCGTCCTCGGACAGTCCGCTGTCGGCAAAGCCGCTTTGCGGACATACAGCCAAGTAGTCACCTTCAATATGACCGGTTGCCTCATCAAGGCGATCGAGAATGTCGTCGCGCGACTCCAGCGTCGCCGAGCGGCAGCTGACGAGGCCCAGCGCCACGGACTTGTGCTTGGGCACGTGCGCGAGCGCCGTGAAACCGCCGGTGGGGTCATCATCGACGTCCACGACAAAGCGATCCACGGGCATCGTCGTGAACAGCCGTTCGGCGAATGACGCATTGGCAGAGTCGAACAATCCCGCGCGCAGCGCCGTACCGCGTCCGACGTAGAACGCGAGGCGCACATCCGCCGGCCGCACCAAACCCTCGAGGGCGGCGATGTCGGCGTAGATCAAAGCATCGAGTTCGGCAGCCGCCGATTGCGCGAAACAACGAGCATAGCCGGTGTTTTCTATCTGAATGTAGTTGACCCCCTCGGCAATCAACGCCTGCACCGTGCTGCGCACCCGACCTGCTACTTGAGTCGGCAACGCGCTGGGTGCCGGCAAGGTAATTTTAAAGGGCTTGCGATTCGCCGCCGGTGCTTTGCCGAGAAGGCTCTGTAAAAACCCGACTTCCTCAAGGACCTGTGGCTGCCCGTTCTGGCCGTCGTTGAGCATGCAGAGCGGGCCGTGCCGGCGCAATTCTCCGTCGGATACTATGCTCAGGCCGATGTCCTGTTGCAGAGCCACCGCGCGCTTGATCGCGGCATCCTCCCACTCTTGCCCGAGGTCCACGTCGCCGCGCGGCGCGTCGCAGCGAAATGTGGCGAGTTCGCTGGGACGCAGCAAGCTGCCGACGTGATCGGCGCGGTACATGCCCGGATTGGCCATCGCTGGGTCCTATTTGCCTTTCAACGCGTTGAATTGCTCGAACTCGAGTTCGTAACCGGCCTCGCGCAGAGAATCCTCCGCAATCTGCTGGTCTTCCTCGCCGGTACCGCCGGCAATGCCAATGCCGCCCATGAGCACGCCGTTCTTGCGCAGCGTCATGCCGCCGCCGGTGGCGACGATGGGATGATGCCCCATGGTCGATACTTGAGCGAAGAACTGCGGCTGGCTGTCACACCAGCCCTTGAGCATTGCTGAAGGGCGCTGCATCACGGCCGCTGTATACGCCTTAGCCGTGGCGATGCTGGGCTGCAAAGGACGCGCCCCATCCATCCGATCGATGCTCACGACGAAGCCGCCGGTATCCACCACGACGACGGTAATCGGCTTGTTGATCGAGGCGGCACGCCGTCTCGCGATCTCCATTAACTCCCGCGCCTGCGCGAAATTGATGTTCATGATCGGCCCTGTTGGTCGGTGATTTTATGCGGCATAAAGTTCCTTCACAAATTCGCGCACCGCTGCGTTATATAGATCCGGCGCTTCCCAATACATGGAATGCGGCGCGTTCGCGATGACGTTTGCATGCGATCCCTTGACGAGCGCCTGGGCGGCGAGCACCGTTGCCGGGCTCAATACCGCGTCTCGTTCACCCGCCAGGAAGCGGATTGTGATGCGTGCGGCTTCGATCTCCTCGAGAGTCGGGCCACCGCTGGTCAGGTTGCGCAGGTCCTGCATGGTGGCCTTGTTGAAGGTGCCCATTTGCTTGAACAGGAACGTGCGCGCCGGCTCGCGCTCCTGAAAATCACGCGTGAGCAGTCGATCGATGACGGGCAGCTTCTCGGCCACTGCGCGGTCTGCCTTGACCAGCGGCACCAAGCTGGGATGGGCGATGCTGCCGAGCGAGTGCGCCAGAATGACGCCCGCCGTCCGCTGCGGCGAACGAATCGCTGCTTTCAACGCGGCGGCGGCGCCGATGGACTGTCCCACCAGTACGACTCGCTCAACCTCGGCGTGGTCGAGTACCGCGAGAATATCGAGCGGAAAATCCTGGCTGTCCGGGCCGTCGGGCACGGAATCGGAATTGCCGAAGCCGCGTAAATCCACGGTCAGTACACGATGATCCGCCATGAAATACGGGGTTTGCTGCCACCACGCCGCGTGGTTGCCGCCGGCACCATGCACGAACAGGATCGCAGGCCCTTGGCCATGACTCTCGTAGTAAATCTTCGCGTCTTGCGATTGCGCGTGAGGCATGAGGAATTGGCCTTGGTGCGCGGGAGGGAGGCCGCGCTATTGGGCACATTATAGGGGCGGGTAGTTGCCGGCGTTCGACACAGGCGATCAATCAACTGTTGCATAATGCTAAACTATCGGCTCTTAGGAGAACCGCTTTGGACCGATTAGCCACGATGCGCAGCTTCGTTGAGGTCGTGCAAGAGCAGAGCTTTGCGGCGGCGGCGCGTTCCTTGGGTCTGTCACGTGCGTTGGTTTCCCGGCACATCGCGGATCTGGAGAAGCAGGTG
>JAYTXS010000186.1:0-4596 GCA_043742845.1 Gammaproteobacteria bacterium | reverse complement strand
GAGGGTGAAACGCTACCGTGAGGACAAACGTCCCGAGGATGCGGACACCATGGATTCGGTGCGCAAGATCGCGTCCGCCTCAATCTGACTATTTATTTTCGCGGCCAGATCCGCGGCACCAGCATTGGCGTGCGCGCCCGATAATCGATGTAAGTATTGCCGAACGCCGACACCAAGTCGTGCTCCTCGAAGCGAATCGCAATAAGTATGTACACCGTGGTGGCGAGTGCAAAGATCAGATGCGCAACGGTCATCGTTGGCGCCGCCCAAAAGATTGTCAGCCACCCGATGTACAGCGGATGACGCACCCACTTGTACAAGCTCGGCGTGCGGAACACCGGTGAGCGATAGGACTTCTGATTCAGGCGCCGCCAAATCTGCTTCAGACCGAATAAGTCGAAATGATCGATCAGGAAAGTCGTGTATAGAAGCAATACCCATCCAAACGCGTACAGCCCTATGACCAAATCTCGGGCGCGGCCCGGCGCCAGACTCCAGAGCACACTCCCGATCGGCTCCCAGTAAAGGAACAGCACCGCCAGGGCAATCGAGCTCAACAGCACATAGGTGCTACGTTCAGCTGCCTCGGGCACGATTCGCTTCCACCATTCCTTGAATCTGGGCCGAGCCATGCCGCTATGTTGGAGCGCAAACGCACCCAGCAGCCCTAAATCCACTAGCAGTGCCGTTCCCAGTGGCGAGTCAGGGGTGCCGTCCAGACTCGTCGGCGTCAGAAAGCCGCCTATGAATCCAATACCGTAGAGAAATACAGCGAGAAAGATGAGGTAACACACGATGCCGTAGAGAAAGATTCCGATGCGCGACATTTTTCGCTCCCTATTAGGATTTGACGCCCTATGGTGCCTATGACCTGTCGTGGGGCGCATGGGTCGGAAGTCCCTATATTAAGCGTCCCGCCTCCCTATCTTTTGGCGCCACCCAAGAGCCCGAGACTCCGTGCGGCGCTGGCCGCGCGCTGTCGCGTCGGCGCTTCCAGCCTAGCCATGATGGCCGAGACATGGTGCTCGGCGGTCTTGGCGGAAATACACAGCCGATCGGCGATTTCCGTGTTGCTCAGGCCCTCGTCCACCAAGCTGAGCACCTGGGTTTGTCGTGCGGTCAGGCCCGCCGGATTAGCCCGAGTGCGCGCCAATGGACCTCGCGGAATGGCACGCGCGCCGTTGGCTCGCATTTGCCGGCGCAAGCGCACGGCCGCCGGACCCGCTCCGAGGCGATCGAACATTTCCAGCGCCACGCGCTGCGCAGCGTCATCCCCCCCGCTCAACGCCAGGGCCTGCTCGTAGGGGCGGCCACGCGCCCGCCAACCTGATGCTGCTTCGCGCCAGCGGCCCTCGCAATGGTCGTTAAACGGCGGCGACAAGCCCCCCTTCCCAGAAACATCGTCCCCCAGTTGGTGCAGCCACAACGCCGCATCCTCCACGATCCACAGCGCGTTGCGTTGCACGGCTAGGGCATGAACCTTGCGCAGAGTCGATTTTGCTGCGCACGCCGACGTCGCCGCCGCATCGGTATCCGCCGGGGTCATCTCGAGCCACGCGATTTCGGCACCAAGGACCGCGACGTACACACTGCGCTGCAATTCGGCCATGCTGTCCGAGAGCCGACGAGCAGTCTCCAGCGGCGCTTCGAAGTCCGGATCGCCGCGCCGGATACGCAGGCGTGCCAGGGCAATCAGGGAGGGAAATCTGTACACGTCGGCGGCGTAGCTGCGACTGAACACCAGTTGCGCCTCTTCTTCCGCGGCTGCCCAATCGCCCTGGTCCAGCCAGACCATGGCACGCCAACCCCGCAAATAGCCCTCCCAATGCGTGAGCTCCAGGGCGGTCGCATAGGACACGCCCCGATCGATCCGCGCGAGCGCCGCCGGATAATCGCGGCGCCAAAAATAGGTACAGGCCAGATTGCAGGTAGCCCGTTCCACGTGATCGTGAAACTTGCCGGCCACCGCAAGCTGAAAGCTTTGCTCGACTTCGGCACATTCACCGGAGCGCATTACATCCGACTTGGCCGATCCAATATTGGCCAGCGCGTGAATGATGATTTCATCCTCCCCGAGCCGTCGTGCCAGCGCTAGCGCACGCTCGCCCCAACTGACGGCGCTGTCCATGCGGGAGGCAAGCATGTCCAGCTGCGATTGGTGTGAATAGGCCCAGGCAAGCTCAGGACCGGCGGGCGCAGTTTGTAGGACCGCGATGGCTTCCTCGATATATCCCTCAGCCTGCGCGCGGCGGCCGCACATCCAAGCGAATCGTGTCAGGCGGGTAAGATCCCGTCCGAGCCCGACGATATCCTGCGCGTCGCGTCGATGACGTGCCGCTTCCGCCATCGAGATTATGGCGATGTCGGCTGCCCCCATTAAATAGGCTTGCTCGGCGTGACGTTCCAGGACTTCAACGGTCTGCACGGGATCAAGGGAGGAACGCTGGCGAAGCATTGCCGCAAAGTGCGAAGCGGCTTCGCGGGGCGCACCTGCGCGCACGGCCTCCTCGCCCGCAAGCTGCGCGAACTTCAACAGGGCGGTTACATCTCCCGCAAGTTCCGCATGGTGCGCCACTTCGCTGGCTCGCGCGTTGGAGCGCGTTTTTAATACATCCACCACCTTTTGGTGCAACCCGCGCAGCCGTACGGGCGCGATGGAGGACTGGATGGCGCGGCGCGCGAGTTCATGGCGGAATTGCAGCAATCCTCCCTGCAACGAAAGCATCCCCTTCTCCACGCAGATATCGAGGCCGCCGATCGCTCCTTTGACGAGATCGGCGACAATCGCCGTTTCCGCGCGTCGCGGGAATATCGACACAGCTTCCAGCACGGCGCGGCCAGACTCCGGAAGGCGCGATGCGCGCGCCAGCGTGGAATCGCGGACCGCGTCGGTCGGCATGTCGCAATCCACCGCCAGCGCCTCGGTCACCAAAAATGCATTGCCCGCGGTCAAGGCGAACAACACCTCGCCGCTGCGTCCCGCCGACGCGGCGAGCTGGGTGACGGCTAAGAGCGACAACGGCTCGAGCGTCATGCGCTCGACGCTGCCGGCGGGCGCGTCGCCGAGCATACTTCGCATCGGTGAGCGAGCGTCCACCTCCTCGTCGCGATAAGTAATCAAAATCAACGCTCGCACTCGGGCGATTCGCCGCGCGAGAAAGCGGATCAAATCCAAGGTGGCCGTATCGGCCCAGTGGACATCCTCGATGATGAGCACGGACGGCCCTGCGCCGTCGGAGAGCAACCGCAGCATCCACTCGAAGGATCGGATGTGATCAGCGCCCAGATTGAAGGATTCGCCGCTGGCACGGGCAATATCGCGCAGCGGTAGCAGGACCTCGGGAGTGGACAGGTTTTCGCAGGCACCCCAATGCACGCGCGCGCGCGCCGCGGACAGGGAGACAAATCGCTCCACCAGAGTCGTCTTGCCCGCGCCCGCCTCGGCAGAAATCGCGATAATCCTCCCCCGGCCCTCGCTGGCCAGCGCGAATGCACGGCCCAACCTTCCTAATTGTTCATCGCGCTCTAAAAGTTCGATAGTCGCACCTGTCACCACCACCAGCGGGCTAATCCGTATGTGTACCGCAGAGTCCGCCAGATGGGCAATCGCCCCGCCCCCGATAGATCACCTATTTTGTGTCCCCACATCGCCTAATTTTGAGTGGCGCGCCGCATCGTAAGGTGGCCCGGGGTGATATCTTGGAGCGATGACCGAGGACTGGACGAAGTGGGAGAGCCTGGTTATCAATGGAGCGTATCCGTTGCGCCGCTTCCTCGCCCGCTCGGATCACAGCGTGGTATTTCTCACCGAAAATACGAGAAACACGCCTTCCAAGGCCGCGATCAAGCTCATTCCGGAAGATCCTGCCTCCTCCCAGGCGCAGCTCGCGTACTGGAATGCCGTCATCGCGCTCTCGCACCCCCACCTGATTGGGCTTTATGACACAGGCCGCTGCCAGCTCGGCGGACACCCATTCCTCTTCGTGGTCATGGAATATGCCGAGCAGACGCTCGCCCAGATTCTTCCTAGTCGAGCCCTGACCCTGGACGAAGTGCAGGAATTGCTGGCACCAACGCTCGACACCCTGCGCTTCCTCCACGGCAGAAACCTCGTGCATGGGCGACTAAAGCCGTCGAACTTTCTGGTCGTCAATGATCAACTGAAACTGGCGAGCGACGGCGTGCGGCCTGCGCAAGCCAGGGACAGCTCGGTTACCCCAGCCGGCGACATCCGGGCCTTGGGGGCAACTATTGTCGAAGCCCTCACCCAGCATCCCCCCGATGACGGGTCCGGGACCGTCGCGCTGCCCGATGCTTTACCCACGGCATTTACGGATACTGTGCGGCGCTGCCTGAGCAGCAATCCCGCCGATCGACCGACCATTGCCAATCTCGGCGCACAATTTAAAGGGGCGCCGCCAATGCCTTCGGTGGCACCGCAACCGCCCTCGGTAGCGACCGCTCCCTCCGCTGTCACCGTCGCAGCACCCCCGCGCGCCCAGTCCTTTGCGCCCACTGCGCCCGCTGCGCCCGCCGTCGACTCGCCGACAATGCCAGGGCGGCCCACACCGGGGCAGCGCATGCCAGGGCGGCCCA
>JAYTXS010000185.1:0-3089 GCA_043742845.1 Gammaproteobacteria bacterium | reverse complement strand
GTCACCGTGATGGGACACGTCGATCATGGCAAGACATCGTTGCTCGACTACATACGCCGCACCAAGGTGGCGGCGGGCGAGGCTGGGGGCATCACCCAGCATATCGGCGCGTACCATGTGGAAACCGCGAAAGGCATGGTGACCTTCCTGGATACGCCGGGTCACGCCGCCTTTACCTCCATGCGCGCACGCGGCGCGCAGGTCACCGACATCGTGATCTTGGTGGTTGGCGCCGATGACGGTGTCATGCCGCAGACAATCGAAGCGATCCAGCACGCGCAAGCGGCCAAGGTGCCCATCGTCGTGGCACTCAACAAGATGGACAAGCCGGAGGCGGATGCGGAAAAGGTCAAGCAAGAGCTGACGAAGTACGGCGTCATACCCGAGGAATGGGGTGGCGAGAATATATTCGTGCCGGTTTCGGCGAAAACCGGGCAGGGCGTGGATCAATTGCTCGACAGCATTCTGCTGCAGGCCGAAGTGCTCGAATTGAAAGCGCCGACGTCGGGGCTCGCGGCCGGCTACGTAATCGAATCCAGTCTGGAGAAGGGCCGCGGCGCTGTCGCCACGGTGCTGGTGTTGCGCGGCACTTTGAAGCTGCGTGATCCGCTGCTGATCGGCCAAGAATTTGGGACCGTGCGGGCGCTGTTCAACGAGGCGGGGCAGCCCGTCGAATCGGCGGGACCCTCGATTCCCGTGGTGGTGCTCGGCTTGTCCGGCGCACCGAATGCGGGAGACGAATTGCTGGTGGTCGAGAACGAGCGCAAGGCGCGCGATGTGGCCATGCACCGGCAGGCGAAATCGCGCGACGTCAAGCTGGCGCAAAAGAGCGCGAACATGCAGGACGTCTTCTCCACCATGGGTGAGACCAAGGCCAATCTGGTGCAGATCCTTCTAAAGGCGGATGTGCAGGGCAGCGCAGAAGCATTGCGCGAGGCTTTGAACGGATTATCGACCGGCGAAGTTGCCGTGAACATCGTGGCTTCCGGAGTTGGCGGCCTGACCGAATCGGATGTCACGCTCGCCGCCGCGTCCAAGGCGCGCATTATCGCCTTCAACGTGCGCGGCGATGCGGCTGCCCGTGCAGCGATCAAGGACCACGGCGTCGATGTTCGCTACTACAGCATCATTTACGAAGCCATCGATGACATCAAGGCCGTGCTCACGGGCATGCTGGCGCCCGAGGTCAAGGAGCAGATCGTGGGGCTGGCGGCGGTCCGCAGCGTGTTCCGCTCCAGCAAGTTCGGTACGGTCGCCGGCTGCATGGTGATCGACGGCTACGTGCGGCGTAACTTTCCGATTCGCGTTCTGCGCAATAACGTCGTTATTTTCGAGGGCGCTTTGGAGTCATTGAAGCGCTTCAAGGATGACGTCAATGAAGTGCGCGCCGGCACCGAGTGCGGCATCGGCGTGAAGAACTATAACGACGTGCAAGAAGGCGACCAGATCGAGTGCTATTCGCGGGTGGAAGTGGCTCGAACACTGGAGTCTCCGCCCGTTTCTTAAGACCAATGTCGGACGGGGTCGTGGTGCTAAGCAGCGACCCCGTTGAATTCGGCGCGCAGCGACTGGAATAATCATGGCTAAGGACAATCCGCGGGCTCGACGGTTGGGGGAACAGATCCAGCGCGAGCTGGGTGAGTTGCTGCGGCGCAACGTCAAGGACGAGCGCATCGGCAACGTGACCATTACCGCCGTGAGCGTCACGGGAGATTTGCGTACGGCTCGGGTCTACTACCTGGTATTCGGTAAGGACGGCCCCGACGTCAAGGTGCAACGCGGGTTGGAGAGCGCTGCCGGATTTATGCGCAACGCGCTGTCGAAGTCGCTGATGATTCGTTATACGCCGACCTTGAGCTTCGAACTCGATACCTCGATCGAACACGGAGTGCGCCTCACTCAATTGATCGACTCGATCAACAAAGGCGCGAAGGCGGATGCGCCGCCGGCCGCCGGGTCGCCGGCCGCCGGGTCGCCGGCCGCCGCGTCTCCCGAGGACGGCCACGTGATCGACGAAGGATAGGAGCCTGCGTTGCCGGCCGACATCCACGGCATTTTATTGCTCGACAAGCCGCTGGGCATAAGCTCCGCAGCCGCGGTCGCACGCGCCAAGTATCTTTTCAATGCTCGTAAGGCCGGACATAGCGGCTCGCTCGATCCACTCGCATCGGGAATGCTGCCTATTTGTTTCGGCGAAGCCACCAAATTCGGTGCGCAGCTGCTGGATGCCGACAAGGCCTACCGCGTGACGGTGCGCTTGGGGCAGCGCACGGCGAGCGCCGACCGTGAATCCGAAGTCATTGAACAATGCGAACTGCCGTCCTTTTCCCTGCAGCAGTTCACCGCGGCACTCGAGACTTTCCCACGTCAATATGCCCAGGTGCCCCCCATGCATTCGGCGCTCAAGCAGGAGGGCAAGCCGCTATACGAATACGCTCGCGCCGGCATCACGCGCGATCGGGCCGCGCGCGCCATCATTATTCATGACATGCGGCTGCTCGACTGGCAGCCGCCCGATTTGTCCTTCGATGTGCGCTGCAGTAAGGGAACGTACATTCGGGTCCTGGCCGAGGACCTGGCAAAACAATTGGGGACGATCGCGCACTTGGCGGCACTGCGCAGACTGGAGGTGGCCCCGTTCGCAGCGCTGCCGCAATGGTCCTTCGAGGCGTTGGAATCCATGAGTCCGGAGCAGCGCCGGGATGCGCTGCTGCCGGTGGATGCGGCGCTCTGCGACTGGCGGCGATTCGACCTGTCGGCGTCAGGGGTGAGCGCGTTTCGCCAGGGGCAAACCCTGTTTCTGCCCATCCAAGCCCAGGGCTCCCCGCCCGAACCCGCCCCCGGCAAGGTGCGTATCTACGCGGCAGGCTTGGGATTTTTGGGTTTGGGTGAAATCGAGGCTACGGGTCGTTTGGTGCCGCTGCGACTTATTGCCAACTCCGCTTGAGGGTGAGTGCCGCGACGCGTACAATGCGCGCCTTCTTAAAGGCTCTAAGTTATTGATTGAGGTTTGATTTAATGCCACTTACTCGCGAAGAAAAGACGGGCGTCGTCGGTAAATTCCAGCGCAGCGCGCAAGACACCGGTTC
>JAYTXS010000184.1:0-6893 GCA_043742845.1 Gammaproteobacteria bacterium | reverse complement strand
AGTTGCGCCCGCAAGTCCCTTGTCCACCGTGTAATACTTGCAGCTATCGCCCATGCGGGTCTTGAGCAGCGGCATGTGCTTGTCGCGGTAGTAGGTGTGATCGAATCGTGCACCGGGCGTATTCGGGTACATGACGCTGACTTTGATCATTCTTCGGCTCCTTGATTCGGATACTAAGTGGGGGGCCTCATGCGCAAGCTTATCTGTTTGATTATTGTTTTGTCTTTGGCAGGATGTGCCGTCTGCAAAAGCTCGGATTCGCCCGAGGTGTGCAGAACCAAGCATCGCGACCGCTCGCAGCCGCAACCTTAAAGCAATTGCAGCCTTAACGTACGCGAGACGTCAAGGCGTGGAGCGGCTGACGATGGGCGGATTCGAGTTATCGGCCTGGTTCTCGGGGGATGGCGTGGGCTTCACCGGCGGCGCGGGATCCACCGGCACCAGCGGCAGGTGATAAGCGTCGATCTTGGTCTTGGCTTCCAGTTCCTGGCGCTGTTTATCTTGATTCATGCGCAATTGGTCGCGGCTGCGCTCGAAATCCTCCGTGCGCTTCGCCTCTTTGGATGGCTCGCTTTGACTGGCCAGCCGTTCGATGGCGATGCGCGCATTCAAGCAATCCGAGTCAGTGCGTGCCTTCGATTGGTTCTGGTTGCACTTCAGCAGCACGCCGTCGAGCATCACCCGATCATCCATGAGGTCCGCGACCGTCGTCGCCGGAACACGGCGCGGACTGCAGGCGGCGGTGGCCAGAATCACGGCCGCCAGACACCCGCAGGCAAGAAAATATTTATTTGCTAAAGGCATAGGTATTTCCACCATCCATGGTACCCAAATGCGGCTGCGACGCGGCCCTGAAGGCTGTGACGCACCTCACGGCTTGACAATGTTGGTAGGTAAGTCCTTCACGCGCAGCCGGTTTGACCGCATTGCAGCGCATGTGTACCGTTCCGGACATGCCGACCCCCAAAGCCGCGACCGAAACACCGCCCGATTTTGAGACAGCCATGCGCGACTTGGAGGAGTTGGTGGATCGCCTCGAACAGGGCGATATGCCGCTCGAAGAGTCCTTGGCGGCCTTTGAGCGCGGCGTCATGCTGACTCGCACTTGCCAGTCGGCGCTCAAGGAGGCGGAGCAAAAAGTCGAGATCTTGCTCAAAAAGGCCGGCGAGCCTGCCATTGAAGCCTTCACTCCCGATGAATCCAAAGCCGGCTGAGCACGGCAGCGTGAGCCAGGATGCCATGGAGGCGCGGGTGCGCGGTTATCAATCGCGAGTACAAACCTTCTTGGGTACGGTATTGCCGGCCTCGGATTTGAGCCCGCAACGCCTGCATGCAGCGCAGCGTTACGCGGTGCTGAGCGGCGGCAAACGCTTGCGACCGCTGCTGGTGTACTGCACCGGCGAAGCCCTCGGCGTCGCTGTGAGCGCCTTGGATGCGCCCGCCGCCGCCGTGGAGCTCATCCACTCGTACTCTCTGGTGCATGACGATTTGCCAGCCATGGATGACGACGACTTGCGGCGCGGCCAGCCTACGACGCATCGCGCCTTTGATGAGGCGACCGCCATTCTCGCGGGGGATGCACTGCAGGTACTCGCGTTCTCGCTGCTGGCGCGGGATCGCGCAGCCGGTGTCAGCTCAGAAGCCCGCTTGAAGATGATTCAGATTCTCGCGGACGCCAGCGGCACCGAAGGCATGGCGGGCGGCCAAGCCTTGGATCTGTCAGCCGTGGGCCGCACGCTCAGCTTGCAGGACCTAGAGGCCATGCACCGGCTCAAGACCGGCGCACTGATTCGTGCCAGCGTGCTGCTGGCAGCAGCCTGCGCGCCCAACCTGACGGTCCCTGAGTGGGATGCGCTGGATGCATATGCTCAGGACATCGGGTTGGCGTTTCAGATCCAGGATGACATCTTGGACGTCGAGGGAAACACCCACGACCTCGGCAAGACCAGCGGCGCTGACGCCGCCAGGGCCAAGCCGACCTACCCCAGCGTTCTCGGACTCGAAGCGGCCAAGATTCGCGCACGCGAACTGCAGCTCCGCGCCTGCGATCGTTTGGCACTGTTCGGCGGCCGAGCGCAGGTTCTGGCGTGGCTGGCCTGTTACGTCGTGGATCGCAGGGCTTAGGGCCCACGTTCCGCCTGGCGGTTGCCGCCGCAGGGTAGTTTCGGCCCAACCTGCCCCGAATCGTCTAAAATTATTGGAATTCGCCGTTTAGGCTCCATGTAGGCCTGATTGCCCCAGCAGGAACAACGTTATGAACGTCGCCGTCCCCGTCAAAAAGCCCAAAGTCCATTCCGTGGAGGACGTGCAGGGCCATGCCGACACGCGGCAGATGCCGATCAACAAAGTCGGCATCAAGGACATCTACCACCCGGTTAAGGTGAAAGATCGCGCCCGCGGCGAGCAGCACACGGTGGCGAATTTCAACATGTATGTGAATTTGCCGCACAACTTCAAGGGCACGCACATGTCCCGCTTCGTCGAGATCCTGCATCGGCACGAGCGCGAGATCTCCGTCGACTCGTTCGGCAAGATGCTCGAAGAAATGACCGGGCACTTGGACGCGGGTGCCGGCCACATCGAAATGAGCTTTCCCTACTTCGTAATGAAAAAGGCGCCTGTCACCGGCGTCGAGAGCCTGATGAATTATCAGGCAACCATCTTCGGCGAACACCGGGATGGCAGGACCGACGTCTGGCTCAAAGTCGTGGTGCCGACCACCAGCCTGTGCCCCTGCTCGAAGAAAATTTCCGACTATGGCGCCCACAATCAGCGCGCACACATCACTTTGACCGCAAAACTGGTCGAGCACATGTGGCTGGAAGAGCTGATCGATATCGCTGAACGCGAGGCCTCATGCGAGGTCTATGGAATATTGAAGCGTCCGGACGAGAAGTACGTGACCGAGCGCGCTTACGACAATCCGAAATTTGTCGAGGACACGGTGCGCGACGTCGCCCTGGCGCTCAACAAGGACAAACGCGTGCGGGCCTATGTGGTCGAAGCGGAGAACTTCGAGTCGATTCACAATCACTCTGCCTACGCGATGATCGAGTTCGACAAAGAGACGGCGGCGTAGCCATATCGGCCTAGGATGCGCCGGGCGCTCCGCGTTCGGCGCTCTGCAGGCGCCCGATCATGTTGCGCAGAAAGACTTGGTTGAAGCGCAACTGGCACTCTGCTGACACCTGTTCGAGAAGCGTGGAGCTGACCTTCATCACGGTCACCGGCCCCGATGCATTGATGGTCGCCGTACGCTTCGCGCCGCGCACATAGCTGGTCTCGCCAAAACAGTCGCCGACTTCCAGATACCCCAGCGCCCGCCCCAGCCGCTGCACGCTGACCCGGCCCTGCACGATGATGTAGAAACGGTCGTCCATTTCTCCTTCCTTGACGATCTCCTCAGAGTCGGCATAGTCCTGCCAACTGCTGGCGCGCAACACCTCCCAGATCTCGCCGTGCGAGAATTCATGGAAGAATTTCAGCTTGCGCAGCAGGCTGAATTGCTCCTGCTGATCGATGCGGTTGTACTGCGCACGCAGTTTCTGGTGCACACGCGTGAGCTCGGCGGCAAAGTCCAGGCCGGTCTTGTAGCGCTTATCAGGATCTTTCTGCAGCGCCATCGCGGTCACATTCTCGAGTTCCTCGGGAATCTCCGGGCGCAGAGTATGGATCGGCGGCGGCGTCGCGAACACGATCTGATGCAGCAGCTTTTGCAGGTTGCCGGCGCGAAACGGCCGTGTTCCTGTCAGCAGCTCGTACATCACGGCGCCCAGGGAGTACAGATCCGAGCGATTGGTGAGTTCGATAGACTGCACCTGCTCCGGGGACATATAGGACGGGCTGCCGGCGATTCCCTCGATGCGCGAAATCTCCGAGTCGGCGACCAGGGCGATTCCAAAATCGATGATGCGCACGTCGCTGTCGAGAGTGAGCATGATGTTACTGGGCTTGATGTCGCGATGGATCACGCCGCGGCTGTGAGCGTAGTGCAATGCACGGGCGGCCTTGTATATGAGTTCCACCACATCGTCGATGCGCAGCAAATTATCCGGCCTGCAATAAGCCGCCAAGGTGCGGGCGCCGTGCACGTGCTCGGTGACGATGTAGCAATGCCCGTTTTCCTCGCCTGCGTCGTAGATCGGCAGAATATTCGGGTGCTGCAGCATGCCGACCATGTGTGCTTCGGACAAAAACATCTTGCGCGCGATTTTCTTTCGATTCTCATCGCCGCTGGCATCGACGTTATAAACCTTGATGGCGACGTCGCGCCCATAATAGGGGTCGTGCGAGAGGTAGACGACTCCCGTGCTGCCGCGTCCTACCTCATTGATAATCATGTACTTGCCGATCTTCTCGGGCAAGGAGTTGCGGCCGTTGGGGGACTTCGCGTGAGAGGATAAGCGGGTATTGCTCAAGGGTGCGCAGCGTCTATTTGACTGGGTGACGCCGAAGGATACTGGTGCGACCCAACCTAAACTGTGATTTGGGTCGAGGCTTGGGCGAAGTGCTCGTATCCACGCGCAACGGGCAGGAAATCGCAGCCATCCAACGACCACGTCACACCACTGCCGCAATGCAATTCCCCCACCGCGGTCAGTCTTAAGTTCAATCGCGAGGCAGCCGCCTCGAGTTCAGCGAAACGCGCAGGCGGCACCGCCAGCAGCAATTCGTAATCATCGCCCGCAGCGAGCGCCCACTCGCGTGCCTGACTCGCGCTCACCGCGGCCCGCATTGCGTCCGACAGGGGCAGGCGCTCCACTGTCACATGTGCCGCCAGACCGCTGGCCTGCGCCAACTTCGGCAAATCGCCCACCAAACCATCGGACAGGTCCATGGCCGCGCTGGCGATTGAGCGTGCCGCCAACCCGAACCGCACTCGGGGAGTCGGGTAGTCGAAGCGCTGCACGAGAGCCGCCGCCTCTGTGGATTTCACCGCCGGTCGTGAGGCGCCGGCCGATGGCGCGAGGGCGAAGGCAAGTCCGGCGCCAGCGTCGCCCAGCGTGCCCGTCACCACCAATAGATCTCCGTCACGCGCGCCGTCGCGGCGCAGCGCCATGCCGCGCGGTACATGACCCAGTACCTGCACACTGACCGTCAAGGGGCCTTGGGTGGTATCGCCCCCCACCAGCCGTACGCCGTATTCCTCGGCGAGGTCGAGCAGGCCGGTGGAAAATCGCGTGAGCCAATCGGCATCCGCGCTCGGCAATGTCAGCGCCAATGTCGCCCAGGCGGGGGTTGCACCCATGGCGGCCAGATCGCTCAAGTTCACGGCAAGAGCGCGATGGCCGATGGAGCGCGCGTCGGTACCCTGCGGGAAATGCCGTCCCGCAACGATGGTATCGACCGCGGCGATCAATTCCGTATTCGGCGGCAATGCCAGCACTGCGGCGTCATCGCCAATCCCCAGAATCACGCCATCGGCACCGACGTCGCGAGCCTTACCCTCGCGCATGAAAAAGCGCCGTATCAATTCGAACTCGCCGAGAGGGGATCCCCCTGCGTTCATGCCGCTACGGCGCGGGCTGACCGTACTCGTTCGGCCGCAATTCCCGTGCGGCGCGATCCAATACGGCATTAACGAATTTGTGCCCGTCGGTCGCGCCGAATTGCTTGGCCAATTGCACGGCTTCTGCAAGCGCCACTCGGTACGGCAGATCCAAGCAGGACGTCAGTTCATACAGCCCCAGCCACAACACGGCGTGTTCGATCGGATCGAGCTGCGCCGGCGGAATCTCGCAAAGCTGCGCGAGGCGCGTATCAAGAGCCTCGCGATGCGGGGCAATCGCCGCGATCAACTCTCGAAAATAGCCCAGGTCCGCGCGATCCGACTCGGGATCCGCCACGAATTGCTTCTGCGTGTCGGCCCAGGGGCGCGGGTTGAGCTGTATTTGATAAAGCGCCTGCAGCGCCAGACGCCGCGCCATGCTGCGCGCCCGCCGGCCGGTAGCGCCGGCCGCAGCGGCGGGCTTGCGCTTGGCGGCCACTAGCTCAAGTATCCAGGCGGCGCAGCAGGTTGGCCATTTCCAGCGCCACCAGTGCGGCGTCCGCGCCCTTGTTGCCGGCTTTGCCTCCCGCACGATCCACCGCCTGCTCCATCGTGTCGGTGGTCAGCACGCCGAAGGCAATGGGCACCCCCGTTTCGAGAGCAATTCGCGCCAGGCCGCCCGCGCATTCGCCTGCGACATAGTCGAAATGCGGCGTCTGACCGCGGATCACCGCGCCTAGCGCGATGAGCGCCTCGTAGCGGCGCGACAGCACCAGCTTGCGCGCCACGATCGGAATATCGAACGCACCGGGGACGCGCACCATTTCAATCTGTTTCTCGCCCACCCCATGACGCTTCAGCGCATCGAGGGCGCCGCGCACCAGCGGTTCCACGACGAAGTCGTTGAAGCGCGCGGCCACGATCACGAAACGCAGATCGCGCGCCAGCAATTCACCCTCGATTATCTTCGGCTGATCGTTAGGCACAAGACTTTCCTCGCAAGCTTAAGCGCCGAAGTATAGCCTCCGCAGCGCCTATTCGCCGCCATCGATATAACTGGTGACCTCCAGATCGAAGGCGGACAGGCCCTGCAGCTGCTTCGGTGCGCTCAGCACGCGCATGCGCTTCATGCCTAAATCCTTGAGGATTTGCGCACCAATTCCATAAGTGCGGATCACGGTGGCGCCGGGATGACGGATGTTCGCGTTCTTGGGGTCCAGGAGCAGCACGCTGTCCATGAAATCTCGCGCCGTCTCCTCCGGCTGCAATATGACAACGACTCCCGAGGGTTCACTGGCCACGCGGCGCATAGCCGCGTGCAGCGGCCACCCTAGGCGCTCGTTGTGCACGCCCACCACGTCGCGCAGCGTGTCCTTGATGTGCACACGCACCAGCGGCGGCAGCT
>JAYTXS010000183.1:0-4427 GCA_043742845.1 Gammaproteobacteria bacterium | reverse complement strand
CGCGAAGCCAACAAGAGCCACCGCTGGGTGGAATTCGACTCTCTAGTGCTGGTCACGGGCAGGCATTCCAACCACAGCCTGCATGCCGAACTCAAGGCGCGCCAAGGCGAGTGGGAAAAGAACGGCGTTAAGGATGTTTACTTGATCGGCGACGCGGAAGCGCCGCGTCTGATCGCCGACGCGACCTTCTCCGGCCACCGCTTGGCGCGCGAAATAGAAGAAGCGAAGGCGCAATTGCCGCTGCCGTACAAGCGCGAGGTCGCGGTTTGGGGCACGGCACATATGCCGGGCGGCAAATTCGAGCTTGAGTACAAGACTTAGGAGCAGAGGGCTTGAGCCGCACTGACGCTGTCACTCGGATCCTTTTCGAGTCGTTCGGAGCAGCGGAGGTGCGGCTGTTCTACTTGCTGGGCTACGGCGCCATAGCGGTATTCTGTTACGGCGTCTACGTGCAGATTCGCAAGTATCGGCGCGGCGCGGAGTTGCGCCTGGAGGGCGGCGTTTGGGCGCGGCTCCGCGCCATGTTGGGATCAGTGCTGAGTCACCGCACTATCGCCCGCCGCGATCGTGCAGCGGGCGCAGCGCATCGGCTTATTTTCTTTGGTTTCGCGCTGCTGTTTGCGGGCACCGCCACCATCACGTTGGAATACGACATCCTCGAGCCGCTATTCGGCATTCGCTTCTGGCACGGCGAGTTCTATTTGATTTTTTCACTGATACTGGATACGGCCGGCGTCGCTCTGATCGCGGGCCTATTGTTCATGATGTATCGACGCGGCTGGATGCGGCTGCCGAAACTCGACTATGCGCGGCCGGACCGCCTGCCGGGCGATCCCGACTTCAATCGGCCGCAGTACCGTCGAGAGGACTGGGCATTCCTCTGGATTCTATTGATCATCGGCACCACCGGCTATGTGCTGGAGGGCGCGCGGCTGGTATGGCTGCAGGGTCGGCCGGAAGTGTGGGATACGCGCTGGTGGTCGCCGGTCGGCGCACTGGTGGCGCATGGCCTGCGTGCGCTTGGGCTCACTGAGAATGGCGGCGCACTGCTCAGGCACGGCCTGTGGTGGTTTCACGGCCTGATTGCACTGGTTCTGATCGCGTTGATTCCCTTCACCAAGGTCAAGCACATCTTCACGGCCGCCGCTTCGCTGATGGTGCGCGATCCGCTCGCCGCTCAAAGGCTGCCGCGGGTTCCGGAGTCGCAGGTCGAAGCCGGTGCCGCCAAGATCACTGATTTTAACTGGAAGCAATTGCTCAATCTCGACGCCTGCACCAAGTGCGGCCGTTGCCATGAAGCTTGCCCTGCCCGCGCGGTTGGCGCGCCCCTGTCCCCACGCGACGTGATTTTAAGCCTGCGCGAATTTGCGCATGCGACCCTCGAGTCCGGCGCGATCCCGGCAGCTGCGCAACTCGATATCCATGGCAAAGCACCCGGCCAGGTGGCCATGGAGACCCTCTGGTCGTGCCGCACCTGCATGGCCTGCGTGGAGATCTGCCCCGTCGCGGTGGAACATATACCCATCATCGTGCAGATGCGCCGCAAGTTGGTGGAGGACGGCGCCATGGATCCGCTGCTCACCAAGACCCTTCAGACCATCCATAAGACCGGCAATTCATTCGGCGAATCCAAGCGCAAGCGCGGCGCCTGGAGCAAGGGACTGCCATTCCCCGTCAAGGACGCGCGCAAAGAGCCGGTGGATGTACTGTGGTTCGTCGGCGACTACGCGTCCTTCGATCCCCGCAATCAGAAAATCTCGCAAATCTTCGCTTCGCTGCTGCACGAGGCGGGAGTCGATTTTGGAATTCTCTATGACGGCGAATCGAACGCGGGCAACGATGTGCGCCGCGTGGGGGAGGAAGGCCTGTACGAGGTACTCGCAACCGCCAACGTCAATGCCATGGCGAGCGCCTCTTTCAAGAGCGTCGTGACCACCGATCCGCATTCCTTTAACACGATACGCAATGAATACCCGGATTTCGGCGGGAAGTATGAGATCGAGCACTACACCACCCTGGCGAAGCGCCTGTTTGCGCAGGGCCGCCTGAAGGTGGCGAGCCCATTGAAATACCGCGTGACCTTTCATGACCCATGCCACTTGGGGCGATTCAACAAGGGCTACGATGCGCCGCGAGAACTACTGGCATTGCTCGGCTGCGAGTTGGTCGAGATGGGACGCTGCAAAGCAAACTCCTTCTGCTGCGGCGCCGGCGGCGGCAGAATATGGGTTCCCGACCCGGTGGGGTCGGAGAAACCGGCACAGAATCGCATGAGAGAGGCGGCGAGCATCCCGGGGCTCGAAGTGTATGTCGTGAGTTGCCCGAAAGATCTCACCATGTTCGAGGATGCACTCAAAACCACCGGCAACGAGGGAAAATTTGTGGTCAAAGAATTGATTGAACTCATTCGCGAGGCCGTCCCGGCGCGGCGCGCCGATCAGGTGCCGGCATGAAGATTCTGGTAGCCGTGAAACAAGTCGCTGCGCTCGATGAGGATTTCGAAATACGCGACGACGGCCGCGATGTCGATCCGGATTTCCTGATTCGCGATTTGAACGAATGGGACGATTTCTCCCTGGAGGAAGCCGTCAAGATCAAGGAAGCCTCGGCCGAGCCCGTGGAAGTGGTGGTAGTCTCGGTGGGCGCCGACGAAGTGGATGAGTCCTTGCGCAAATGCCTGGCAAAGGGCGCTGACCGGGCGGTGCGCGTGTGGGACGCGGCTGTCGAGAATTCCGATTCCGTCGCCATCGCACGGCTGCTCGCCGCCGTGGCCAAGCGTGAGGCGCCGGACATGCTGTTCGCCGGAGTGCAATCCTCCGATCAATCCTTTGCATCCACCGGCATTGCCACTGCGGCGTTTCTGGGCTGGCCGCACGCAGCTGTGGTAAGCCACTTGAACTACTCGTTCGGCGCCAAGTCGGCAGTTTTCCGGCGCGAGCTCGAAGGCGGACTGCTGCAGGAAGTCGAAATTCAATGTCCCGCCGTGCTGACCATACAGCTCGGTATCAATATGCCGCGCTATGCCTCGCTGCGCAGTATCAAGCAGGCCGCGGCAAAGCCCATCGAAGTGCTATCCCTGGCAGACATCGGCGTAGGGCAAGGCGAGGTGGGCGAAGCGGGATCCCTTTCTCGGGTGCGCCGCATGTACGTGCCCGACAAGGGACGCGCACAGTTGATTGAAGGAGACGTCGCGCAGCAGGCCGCGCGCCTGGCCGAGATCATCAAGGAATTCAAGGGAGCCGCGGCATGAGCGGCATTCTCGTCATTGCCGAACAGCGCCGCGGCGAGCTGCGCCCCGTATCGCTGGAGTTATTGAGTGCGGCTCAGGGACTGCGCCGTGCCGCTGACCAGGTAGCGGTCGCCGTCTTGAGCGACTCGCCCGAGCGCTTCGTCGCTCCCTTGAGTCTGGCGGGAGTTGATGAGATCGTCACCGTGAAAACTGCCGCGGCCGAGTTCGACCCGGACACCTTCGAGTCCGCGCTGGGCGCGCTCATTACCCAACGGTCGCCGGACGTGGTGTTGGTTGCGCACAGCGTTGATTCGTTCGGCTATGCAGCGGCGCTCGCGGCACGCTTGAAGTTAGGGTTTGCCACCGATGTGTTCGATGCGCGGCGCATCGACGGCGAGCTCATCGCCACGCGCGGCGGCTACGGGCAGAAGGTCAACGTCGAAGTGGACTTCCCCGGCCGCAGCACGGTGCTGCTGACGATTCGCGGCAACGTATTCAAAGCGCCGGATTCGGCCGGCACTCCGACAGTCACAGTCTTCGATGCGCCGCCTGCGCAAAGCCGCGCAGCGGGGCGCGAATTCATTGAATTGAGCGCCGGCGATGATGTCGATATGACGGCAGCCGAGTTTATTCTGACCATCGGCCGCGGCATCGGCGACGAGGCCAAGATACCGCAGTTTCGCGAGTTGGCGGACGCCGTCGGGGCAAGCTTGGGTTGTTCGCGGCCGATCGCCGACGCGGGCTGGCTGCCAAAGAGCCGTCAAGTCGGGCAGTCCGGCAAGACCGCGAGCGCCTGTAAGCTGTACATCGCCATGGGCGTTTCCGGCGCCATCCAGCATCTGGCGGGCATGAAGCATGTCAGCACCATCGTTGCCGTCAACAGCGACGCCGAGGCTTCAATTTTTGCAGTGGCCAAGTACGGAATTGTGGGAGATATCTTTGAAATCGCCGAAGAGTTACACAAGCATTTTCAGTAAGAGGTACGCATGAGTTCAACGGCACAGGCGGCCGCGGGCGATGCGGGTGCCAAGACGGGCGGCCTCGAGCGCGGCATCGATTGGACCGGTGCTTTCTGGGTGGCGAGCGGCGTGCCACCGTTGGTGCTGTTCTCGATCGGCGCCGTGGCGGCGACGGTGGGGAAGCTGTCCTGGGTCGTCTGGACGTTGTCCATCGTCATGGGATTTATTCAATCTTTCAC
>JAYTXS010000182.1:0-1625 GCA_043742845.1 Gammaproteobacteria bacterium | reverse complement strand
TTCGTCGCTCAATACTATTTAGAACGGGATTCGCCGCCGGAAATCATCGTCGAGCAGGAGTTCGACGAAATGGCGCTGCTCGAGGCGACGCTGGCGCAGAGGTCCGGGCACAAGGTGCGCATTGCATCTTCGGTGCGAGGCATTCGCGCTCGGTGGCTGGAGATGATGCATGAAAATGCGGTGCACGCTCTCACCATGCGCGGGCTGGCGCGCGCCGGCATAGAGTCCAGCTTGGAAGATCTACGCGAAGCGTTCGATCTTGCGGAGGCGCCGAACCGTATCGAGTGCTTCGACATCAGCCATACCGGCGGCACGGACACGGTGGCGTCCTGCGTCGTGTTCGGCGAGGAAGGGCCGATCAAGAGCGAGTATCGCCGCTTCAACATCAGCGGCATCCAGCCGGGAGATGACTACGCGGCTATGTATCAGGCGCTCACAAGGCGTTACAAGCGGGTGCGCGACGGCGAGATCAAGGCTCCCGATGTGCTGCTCATCGATGGCGGCAAGGGGCAGCTGGCGGAGGCGGCGAGGGTGCTCGAAGAGCTGGGCGTCTCCGGCATAGCCCTCATTGGCGTTGCGAAGGGCGCTGACCGGCGCCCGGGCCAAGAACAACTGTTCTTGTTGGGTCGGGATACGGCCACTATACTGGCGCCGGACTCTAGGGGCTTGCACCTGATTCAGCGCGTGCGCGATGAGGCGCACCGTTTCGCGATCACCGGACACCGCCGTAAACGGGCCAAGCGCCATAGCCAGTCGATACTTGAAACCATTCCGGGCTTGGGGCCCGTCAAAAGACGCGAGTTGCTGATGCAATTCGGCGGCTTGCAGGGGATTTTGCGTGCCGGCATCGAGGACTTCGTGCAAATTCGAGGGCTCGGGCGCGAGCTCGCCGAGGTAATTTATGAGCACCTCCACCCCGGGCACTAAGCGACCATCGCATTGGAACCTTCCCAATGCCTTGACGTGGCTGCGTATCTCCATGATCCCCGCCATTGTGGCGCTGTTCTTTTACCTGCCGGACCCGTGGGCGGGACCCGCTGCCTGCGCCGCGTTCGCGCTGGCGGGCATCACGGATACCTTGGATGGCTACTACGCACGTAAGTTGGGCCTGACGTCGCGCCTCGGCGCGTTTTTGGATCCCGTTGCCGATAAGCTCATCGTCGCCGCCGCCCTGGTGCTCATCGTCAGCAAGGATCCGCGCTGGTTCGTCGTGATTACGGCGATCGTCATCATCGGCAGAGAGGTTGCGGTGTCGGCGCTGCGCGAGTGGATGGCTGAGATCGGCGCCAGCGGCCGCATCAAGGTGTCGGTGCTGGCGAAGTACAAGACCATCATGCAAATCGTAGGTTTGTCCCTGCTCCTTTATCGAGAGGACTTGTTCTTCATTCCCACGTACAACCTAGGGTTGATGCTCACTGCCATCGCAGCAGTACTGACCCTATGGTCGATGATTCTGTACATGCGTCTGGCGTGGCCTGAACTTCGCGGCAGCGCAGAACTTTAGACCGTTCCATCGGCGTCGGGCAGGCGTGCCGGAGAGTATTTGGGGTAGGGATAGGTTCATCGAGGGCGGTCATTGTGGCGGAATTGCGGGGCAGTTCAAGGCTTTAGCCGCATTCTGCGGC
>JAYTXS010000181.1:0-3925 GCA_043742845.1 Gammaproteobacteria bacterium | reverse complement strand
CAAGATATGCCTGGAATGGACATGAAGGCGATGCCAGGCATGGAGGGAATGGGCGGTATGAAGGGCATGAAGAGCAACGATCCTTCCATCGATATGCGCGTGATGCAGCCCTCGCGCGCGCTCAATGACCCGGGCCCGCGCCTGCGAGATAACGGCCGTCGTAATTTGACGTATGCCGATCTGCACACCATCGGCGGCTCGAAAGACCCGCGCGGCGCTGCGCGCGAGATTCAATTGCGCCTTACCGGCAACATGCAGCGTTTCATCTGGGGTTTTGATGGAAAGAAGTTTTCGCAGGCGGAACCACTGCATTTTGATCGCGGCGAGCGGCTGCGCATCGTGCTCTCCAATGACACGATGATGGCGCATCCCATCCACCTGCACGGCGTGTTTGGAGAGCTGGAAGCTGCGGATGGGACGGTGCTGGTGCGAAAGCACACCTTTATCGTGCAGCCGGGCAAGCAGTTGAGCTACTTGGTGACGGCCGATAACCCCGGTCAGTGGGCGTACCACTGTCATTTGATGTACCACATGGAAGCGGGAATGTTCCGCGAAGTGGTGGTCGCATGAAGCAGCACTCGTCAGGGGTTGTTTTAGCCGTCCTCGCTGCGCTGGGCAGCTCGGCGGTCGTTGCTCAGCAAAACCCGATGCCGCCCATGCATATGCCGATGCCGGCGGACTCGCATTCGATGCCGACAACACCGGCGGCGGCTGACGATGCCAATTCGATGCATATCACTCCGGAAGAAATGAGTCATATGGCGACCAGGGAGTCGTCGGACACTCCAGCCCAAGAGACGCATGCACCGGATTTAAACCTTGAACGCCCCGCGCTTAGTCAGCACATTACCCCCCCGATGATGTCCGGTATGGATACCGACATGAACGATGCCGGTCTGCAGCACCGCGTTTGGATCGAAAACCTAGAGGGAATTTACGGTACCAGAAATGGTGGCGCCTGGGATGCACAAGCCTGGCTCGGTAAGGATTTTGACAAACTGTGGATCAAAAGTGAGGGCACGACTTTAAGCGGCAAGACTCAGGATTCCAAAGTCGAGGCCCTGTGGGCGCATGCGATTCTGCCTTTTTGGGATACGCAGCTGGGTGTCCGCCATGATTTTAGTGGCGGCCCTAGCCGCGAGTGGGCAGCCTTTGGCGTGCAAGGCACATCACCCTATTGGTTCGACGTGGAACTGACCGGTTACGTAGGTGAGGGGGGCCGCACCGCGCTACGGCTCAAGACCGAATATGATCTCTACCTCACACAGCGACTGATCTTAAAGCCCGAAATTGAACTGAATGCCTACGGCAAACCCGATCGAGCGCGTGCAATCGGCGCGGGTTTAAGCGACGGGCAGTTTGAGATGCGCCTGCGTTATGAATTCACGCGCCGCTTCGCCCCCTATGTGGGGTACGTCTATGACCGCAAGTTTGCAGGCTCTGCAACGCTTGCGCGCGCGGCCGACGACCCCGCCGTCGATCATCGCATCGTTGCCGGCATCGAGTTATTTTTTTGAATGTGTTCCGTAACCGCTAAGGAGAAATTGAAATGAAGACAACAAGCCTCGTGGCAGGTGTCATCCTCACACTAGCCGCATTTGGCGCGCAGGCCCATGCCCATTTGAAATCCTCCACGCCCAAGGAGGGAGAGACGGTGACAATGATGCCTTCCTCGATTTCCCTAACCTTTTCCGAATCCGCTCGCATCACCGCGGTGTCGATTCAGAGGGGTCAAGAGCCTAAGCAAAAGCTCACCGCGCCCACGAGCGCCGGCGAGAAAATCAGTGTCGAGGTCCCAAAGCTGGACGCCGGGACCTACACATTAACCTGGCGGGTCGCGAGCACCGATGACAATCACATCATGTCGGGTGAGCTGCATTTCAAAGTGGCGCCCATGAAAATGGACATGCCGATGAAACCCTAAGGGAATGTTAAGCCCGTGCGCCCCGATACACTCTCGGTAATCTTGCGCAGCGCGAGCTTCATCGCCCTATTCCAGGCGGCCGGCATGGCGATCTTCTTGGCCATGTTCGGCCGCCGTCTCGAGACGACGCGCGCGGTGGTGAACCGAATTACGCGGCTTTCCGCGATCGCAGCGGCTGTACTCGTCGTGGGCCAGTACATCTTAGAGGCGGCGCGCATGGCCGACGACATGGCAGGTATCATGGACCCGTCACTGCAAATGTTGGCGATGCATTCCGTGAGCAGCGTGGTGCTGTCGATCCGACTTTTAGGATTGCTGCTCATCGCGCTAGCGGTTGGTGCGCTGGGGGATATCGGCATACCGCTCGGCGTCATGGGTGCCGGCATCGTTGTCAGTTCGTTCGTGCTGACGGGACACACGGCTGCCCATCCACAGCGTTGGGCACTGGTGCCACTGCTTACCCTGCATGTGATGATCGTCGCGTTTTGGTTCGGCGCACTGGTTCCCCTTTATTTGGCGTGTAAGCGTGAAACGCCGGCCATTGCGGGACAGATCACGGAAGCCTTCTCGAAAGTGGCGCTGTGGTTGGTACCGGGAATATGGGTGGCAGGGGTCGCGTTAGCGCTTATCTTAGTGCGCCATCTCGCCGAATTCCGTTCAGGCTACGGCCTGTCGCTCATTGCCAAATTCGCTGGATTCGTTCTGCTAATAGGCCTAGCTGCCTTGAACAAGTGGCGCTTAGGGCCAGCGATTGCCACCGGCGATGCCCGGGTCTTAATATCATTTCGCCGTTCGCTCAAGCTTGAGTATATGTTGATTGCCGCTGTGCTCAGCGTCACCGCCATCATGACCACATTTTATTCCCCCGAACCATAAGGGCGCGCATGGCCTTACAGATTATGACGGCGTAGAGAGAAATACATTCTCAAAAAGGGTGCGTATCAGCGTGAGCTTGGCATCGAGGGAAAGTGTGCCGGGCAAATCGGCAGTTTTGAAGACTCTGTGCTGCCGCATTCCTTCCAATGCGCTTTGAGTCTCTGCCGGCAGGATGAATCGCCGTTGCTTAAACTCTACTGCGATTTTAGAGCCGAGCGATGCGATCCGAAAGTGGTTGGAGCCAGGGGCTTGCAGCGGCGTGTTGGAGTCGATTACCACCACATCTGATCCAAACGCTCTCCGGTCCGGAGTATTCGCCGATCGGACGCGGCTCAAGAACAGGTCGATCGGTTCATCCCTATGGGCGCTCTCGCGTAGCTCATCGAGGACTCGAGTGAGATCTGCCATCAACTTAGGTTTCGCATCGCTGCGGCTCGCAAAGCCCGGCGGCAAGGCTTTGCGAAATTGCCTCGATCCCATCGCGGACTGCAATAGCTCGCCAGCAAGATCCAACCAGGTGTAAACCGCGATGCCGATCGTACTATGAGCGGAATGCGTCTCGGAGGTGTTGGTCGTATGGATGTAGTCCCTGGGCAGATACAGCAAGTCCCCCGGATTTAAGTCGATCTCAAGCATGGGCTTGGCAGGAAGGATTTATCCCACCGGCGTGAAGGGCTGCTTGCGATGCGGCAATTTCAAGAGCGGCGCAAAGATGCGCCAATGCTTGCTGCCGAAAATTTGCAGAACCAAGACTTCGTGCTTGTCATAGAGGGGCGAGAACCCTGCGGTGTTGCCCGGCGTGAGGTACGCATTGGCGTGCACCACATGGTCAAGCTCACCCTCAATTCTTGCGCACAGCTCTTTGGGGGCATCCAGGTCCGGTGCAGTGCCGGCAAGACAATGCTCGCCCCGGCGCGGTATTCGGCGGCCATTTTTTGCACGTTGAGGACGCCGGTAAAATTCTCGGCGCCGAACCTTACGTCCTCGCAATACATCTCAGGCAGAAAAATAGGTGTCCTTGCTTACTAATTGATGCATCAAATAGTGCGTAATGGGTTATAATTTGCCACATGCAAACCAAGACCGATGCGCGCAAATTGGATGTGGCGACGCAGACCCACTTGC
>JAYTXS010000180.1:0-17451 GCA_043742845.1 Gammaproteobacteria bacterium | reverse complement strand
CCCGTGCCGCGCAGGGATTCGTATCCCGATCCGACGTTCCCCTGAATGAAGGGCGCGCCATTTTGCGGAGCGGTTTTCGGTGTGATTTCGATAGTGCACCCGAGCGCTTCCGCATCCTGACTCGGCAGGTTCGATTTGGTCACCGTGATGGCGCCGACCAGACCGATCGGTATCGAATCCAGCGTCACCGCCCGGTAGCCGCCGAAGGGCGATGCGTTATTGGTGGGCGGCAGCCGCAGGCCGCCGAACGTGGTGCTGCCCAAGTCGGCATCGAGGCCGCGGCAATTCACGTAGCGGCCTTCGCCCTCGTCGGTTTCCAGCGACACGCCAGGGATGCGGCGCAACGCCTCCGCCACGCTGATATCGGGAATTTTGCGGATTTCCTCATAGGTGGCAATGTCGATGAGATTGGGCGCTTGGTACTGTGCTTCGCGCGCAACGGCAATGGGCGTGCGTTGGCCGAGTACCACGATCTGCTCCATGGCGTTCATCTCCGCGATGGAAAAGTCGCCATTGTTGGTACTTCCCGCAATAATGGTCACCTTGCGCTGCGTCGGCGCGCCGCCGGCGGGAGTCACGATCAGCGTGTACGTGCCTGCAGCGACGTCGGGGAAGCTGTAAGCGCCTTCCCCGTTGGTGGTCGTCTTGGCGCCTGTTTCCAACACTTGAATGCGTGCCGCGGCGATGGGTTGCGAATCCCGGGCACGGGTGACGCGACCGGAAATTTTGCCGTTGCTGTCCGCCTGCGCCGTCGCCGAAAGTCCGCACGCGACCAAAAAGAATGCCACCGCCATCAATTTCATTGGATATATCAAGACCACCCCTTAGTTTTCATTTTGGGATTTGTCAGAAATGCAGATCCCAAGACGCGAAGGGTCCGTCCACTGTGTTACCGATGTGTGACAGTTTCTATACCGAAAGTTGAGAAAGGCCGAATTCTTCAGGCCTTTGGACAACATTGCTCTGCACCACAGAGCTGCAGCACGATCGCAAGCGTAATGGTTGCTTTATGACCTGCAAGGGCCGCACGGCATCGAATTCATGCCGCAACAGGACGACGAGGACGAGTGTTCGCACGAGAATGGCGGCAGTTAGTTAGTCCGCCTCAGATGCTAGTGCAGCCCCACTCCCTCAACACCAGTGCCGTCTATCGCTGCCGGCACGGCCGCGGCGTGCTGGCCTTTGAACAACCGGCCCTTTTCCGCCAGCAGAACGAATAGCAAGCTCGCTACTCCGCAGCACAGCGAACCGGCCGCGAGCGGCACCAGCGTGCCGTTGAACCGCCGCCCGATGAGCGCGCCGACCATCGCGCCGATCAATGTCGACATGAAACCCTGCAATGAGGCGCCGATGCCCGCGACCGAGGCGACGGGGTCCATGGCCATCGCGCCGAAGTTGGAAATCGAGAGTGCAAAACAGGCCATGGTCGCGGATTGGATGGCGACGAAAATCCACAGCTGTTCGATACCCAGCAGTGCGATCACGGTATGCAGCCCCGCGATCGTGAGGTAAGCCAGCAAAGCCGTATGCGATATGCGGCGCATGCCGAAACGCTCGACGATTCTCGAATTGAGGAATGCCGCGACCCCCATGGTCGTCGCGCACAACGCAAACATCGTGGGCATCAGATTTGCGCGGTGAAACACTTCACCGAAGATCTGCTGCACCATACCCACATACGCCAGGATGCCGCCGAACATGACCGACATCGCGAAGGTATAAAACAGCGACGTGCGATTGAACAACACCAATCGAACAGCGCCGACAATGTGGGAACGATTTAAGGTCAGGCGGAATTCCGGGTGCAGAGTCTCGGGCAGCCGCAACATCGCCCACAGCGCCACGAATGCCGCAAACGCGCCGCATACGATGAAAATATAGCGCCACGGCGCCACCAACAGTATGGCCTGGCCCAAGCTCGGCGCAAGTATGGGAACCGTCAGGAATACCATGAAGGTCAACGACATGACCCGCGCCATCTGCCGGCCCGAATACAGGTCGCGGATGGCGGAACGCGTCACGACCACGCTTGCCGCCGCAAGGCCATGGACGAAGCGCCACGCCAGCAGCTCGTGGAAGCTGCCGGCGAGACCCGCCAGCAGTGCCGCGGCGACGTAAAGCGCCAGGCCGCCGATCAATATTGGCCGGCGCCCGAAGCGGTCCGACATCAACCCCCAAAACATCTGTCCGCAGCCCAAACCCGCCATGTAGGCGGTGACGATCCACTGCACGTGGTTTTCGTTTGCAATCTGCAGACTGCGAACGATGACGGGGAACGCCGGCAGCATGGCGTCGATGGCGATGGCCTGGGTCGACATCATCGCCGCCGCCAGCACGATGAATTCCAGGAAGCCGATTTTTGCGGCTTCGCGCTTCTCAGACATGCGTAAGGCCTGTCGCTATGCCGCCGGTACCGCGGGAGATTTCCTAGCGATACTGGTGGCCATGGTCACGATGGACGCCAGATCGGTCAGGTTTGCGGGCACGACCAGGGTCGTTCCGGCTTGCGCCAATTTGCCGAATTGCTTCACGTATTCCTCGCCGATGCGCAGCTGCATGGCTTCGATGCCGCCGCGGTCCGACAGCGCGATGCCTACCTGGCGCAAGCCTTCCGCCGTCGCCGTGGCCACTGCGAGAATGGCCGACGCCTGCCCCTCGGCCTCATTGATCTGCTGCTGCTTATTGGCTTCCGATTGCTTGATCACGCGCTGCTTGTCGCCTTCAGCGGCATTGATCTTCGCGTCCCGCTCGCCCTCGGAAGTGAGCACCACCGCGCGCTTCTCGCGCTCCGCGCGCATCTGCTTTTCCATGGCCTGCAGCACATCCCGCGGCGGCGTGATGTTCTTGATTTCGTAGCGCAGCACCTTGACGCCCCAGGGCGCCGACGCCTTGTCCAATTCGCTGACCACATTGGTGTTGATCGTGCCACGCGCCTCGAAAGTGCGGTCGAGTTCTATCTTGCCGATTTCGCTGCGCAGCGTGGTTTGTGCCAGCTGCGAGATGGCGAAGCCGAAATTGGTGATGCCGTAGGAGGCGAGGTGCGGGTCCATCACCTGCATGTACAGCACCGCATCGACTCCCACCTGCACGTTGTCGCGGGTGATGCAAATCTGTTCCGCGATGTCGATTGCGATTTCCTTGAGGCTGTGCCTATAGGCAACTTTCTCGAAAAACGGCGTCAGAATGTGAAAGCCGGCCTGAAGAGTGCGGCTGTACTTGCCCAAATGCTCGATGACGAAGGCACTTTGCTGCGGCACCACGACCGCTGTCTTGGCAATCACGATCACCACTACCACGGCTATGAGGATGAATGCGTAGCTGAAAGAAAAGCCCAATAGATTCTCCTAAGTAATGGCTGGGAGCCTAACCGTCGCCGTGCACGACCAGCGTCAATCCATCGACGCGCACGATGCGCGCCTTCGCGCCGGCGGCGATTTCGGCGTTGCCGCCATTGACGGCGCTCCAAGAGCCGCCCCGGTATTCGAGGCGGCAGGTTTCACCGGGAGGCAGCGCCGTCGGCAGGGTTACTGTCTCGCCCGCCGGGCCGCCTTTCATCGCCGGCAACTTGCTGCGCATGCGTTCGTAGATCCGGCGTCGAAACACGATCGTGGAACCCGCGGCCAGCGCCGCGAATATCAGCCACTGCAACCACGGCGCCAGTCCCAATCCGCCGAGCTGCGCCAGCCCCACGGTAAAGGCGCTCGCGCCGATGAATACCAGGTAGAACTGAGCATCCACGAACGCCAACTCTGAACCCAAGAGTATGGCGCCCACCGCAATCCACGCCCACCAATCCATAATGAGTGGCTCCTAACGCTTCATCGCATCAAAGAAATCCGTATTGGTCTTGGTGTCTTTCATCTTGTCGAGCAGGAATTCAATTGCCGCCAGCTCGTCCATGGGATGCAAGAGCTTACGTAAAATCCACATCTTGGACAGCTCCGCCGGATCCGTGATGAGTTCCTCTTTACGGGTGCCCGAACGGTTGATGTTGATCGATGGGAAGGTGCGCTTCTCGGCGATGCGGCGATCCAGATGGATTTCCGAATTGCCGGTGCCCTTGAACTCTTCGAAAATGACATCGTCCATTTTCGAGCCCGTGTCCACCAACGCGGTGGCGAGAATCGTGAGACTTCCGCCCTCTTCGATGTTGCGCGCCGCACCGAAGAATCGCTTCGGCCGCTGCAGCGCATTGGCGTCCACGCCGCCGGTCAGCACCTTGCCGGAACTCGGCACCACGGTGTTGTACGCACGCGCCAGGCGGGTAATCGAGTCGAGGAGAATAACCACATCCTTCTTGTGCTCGACCAGGCGCTTGGCCTTTTCGATCACCATCTCGGCGACTTGCACATGGCGGCTCGCCGGTTCATCGAATGTGGAGGAAACGACTTCGCCCTTTACGGTACGAGCCATTTCCGTCACTTCTTCCGGCCGCTCGTCAATGAGCAGCACGATGAGGTAGACCTCAGGATGATTCGCAGTGATCGCGGTGGCGATGTTCTGCAGCAGCATGGTCTTACCGGCCTTCGGAGGCGAGACGATCAGACCGCGTTGCCCCTTGCCGATGGGCGCCACCAGATCGATGGCGCGAGCCGTCAAATCCTCGGTTGAACCGTTGCCGCGCTCGAGCTTCAGGCGCTCGGTGGGATGCAGGGGCGTCAAGTTCTCGAACAGCACCTTGCCGCGCGAGCTCTCCGGCGAATCGTAGTTGATCTCGCCCACTTTCAGAAGTGCGAAATAGCGCTCGCCGTCCTTCGGCGGCCGGATCAATCCCGAGATGGAATCGCCGGTGCGCAAATTGAAGCGCCGGATCTGGCTGGGGGACACATAGATGTCGTCCGGGCCCGCCAGATAGCTCGAGTCGGAGGAACGCAGGAAGCCGAAGCCATCCTGCAAAATCTCCAGCACGCCGTCGCCGTAGATATCCTCGCCCTTGCGCGCATGCGCCTTGAGCACGCCGAAGATAATGTCCTGCTTGCGCGAACGACCCATGTTCTCCAGGCCCATGGTCTCGGCCAGCTTCACCAAATCGCTGATCGGCCGCTTCTTGAGCTCCGTCAGATTCATGGAACTGCGGCTGCGGGCAAGGTCGCTTGCCGCAATAATCTCTAGATCATCTCCGCCCTCAGGCAGGTCGCCGTAGTCTTCTTGCGGGGGCCGGCCCCCGTTGGTATTGCCGTTGCGATTGTCGTTGCGAGGTCCGCGATTCGAGCGATTGGATCGTCCGCCACCGCCGCCCTGGCCGCCCTGGCCGCCACCTTGACCACCCTGTTGCCCGCCCTGGCCGCCGCCGCGAGATTGATTGCCTAAGTAGCCTCTCACAGGTTGCTGTCCAGAAAAGCGGCGAGCTGTGACTTCGTGACTGCTCCCACTTTCTGGGCCTCCACGGTGCCGTTCTTGAACAAAATCAAGGTCGGAATGCCGCGAATGTTGAATTTGGGCGGGGTCGCCGGATTATCGTCAATGTTGAGCTTGGCGATGCGGATCTTGTCTTTGTACTGATCGGCGATCTCATCGAGGATGGGCGCGATCATTTTGCAGGGTCCGCACCATTCGGCCCAGAAATCGAGCAATACGGGCTTGTCGGACTTAATTACGTCCTTGTCGAACGTGGCGTCACTGGTGTGAACGATACTTGGGTTACTCACTGAGGGAATACCTCCATATGGGGCTTCGTTATGAAAATTAGGGCGGGTTGTCTATGGGAAAGTGCAGCCCGAAATAGCGCGAAGTGACGATGCGCGGCCGTTCGGGCACAATACAGCGGCTTTAGCGGTCTTGATTACCTTAAAAGGGTACCGATGATACGGTTGATGGGAGCGGGTAGACCTGCTCCGGATTGACTGTATTGTCATCCGGTCCCCATCATTTTGCAAGTTTATGCAATCCACGTAGAGAAAATGTCAGACGCCCATCTCAGTCAGCTAACGTTCGAATCCCTCAACATCGCCGAATCCTTGAAGCGGGGCATTGCCGAACTGGGCTATACCCGTTGCACCCCCATCCAGGCGCAGACGTTGCCTGTGGCCCTCGCCGGCCGCGATGTGGCAGGTCAGGCGCAAACCGGCACCGGCAAGACAGCGGCCTTTCTCATCGCGCTGTTCAACCGGCTGCTGACGGATCCCGGCGCGCAGAACCGTCCGGTGAACGCGCCGCGCGCCATCGTCATTGCGCCCACCAGGGAACTCGCGGTGCAGATACATTCCGATGCCTTGGGCATCGGCAAGTACTCCGGCCTCAAGCTCGCCATCGTGTTCGGCGGCGTAGATTACGAAAAACAGCGCCGTGTGCTCGAAGAAGGAGTCGATGTCCTGATCGGCACGCCCGGCCGCATCATCGACTACTTCAAGCAGCATGTATTTGATCTGCGCCACATCCAAGTGGCGGTGATGGATGAAGCCGATCGAATGTTCGATCTTGGCTTTATCAAGGATATTCGCTTCCTTTTACGGCGTTTCCCGCATCCCGAACTGCGGTTGACCATGATGTTTTCGGCCACGCTCTCGCACCGGGTCATGGAACTCGCCTACGAGCACATGAACAACCCCGAACTCATCCGTATCGAACCCGACAAGATGACGGTCGATCGCGTGAAGCAGGTGCTTTACTTCCCCTCCACCGAAGAGAAGATCCCGCTGTTGATGGGACTGCTACGTCGAATCGACGCCCGCCGCACCATGGTGTTCGTCAACACCAAGCGCATCGCCGAAGTGCTGGAGCGCACCCTGACCGCCAACGGCTTCGTCGCCCAGGCTCTGTCGGGCGACGTGCCGCAAACCAAGCGCTTGAAAATGATGCGCGACTTTCACGAGGGCGGGATTGCGGTACTGATCGCCACGGACGTAGCCTCCCGCGGTCTGCACATTCCCGACGTCAGTCACGTGTTTAATTTCGACCTGCCGAACGACGCCGAGGACTATGTACATCGCATCGGCCGCACCGCGCGCGCCGGTGCTGACGGCGACGCTATCAGCTTCGGTTGCGAGGAATACGCCATCTCGCTGCCGGACATCGAGAGCTACATAGGCCATCAGATTCCGCGCGCCGCCATCGAGGCCGTTGATCTGGCGGTGGTGACGGCCCCGCCGCCCGCCGAATGGCGTGAGCGGGCGCCGCGCTTCAACCAATCTCGTGGTGGTGGTGGTAGCGGCGGTGGTCGCTCCGGCGCAGGCCGGCCCGGCGGCCATGGACGACCCGGCGGCGGTGGTGGCGGCAGATCCAGCGGTGGCCCGCCGCGCCGCGCTGCGCCTCCCCAGCGCAGCGCCGCCCCCCAACCCCCCCGCAGCACGTCTCAGCCGCCCCGCAGCGACGCTGCCGGCAGCGCAGACGCCGCGCCGGCGCAGGCCCAAGGCCAGGGTGACCCCGCCCGACGCAGGCGGCGCCGCGGGCGTGGCGGCGGCCCCGCGGGCGGAGCACCGAATCCGGGCGCAGCCGGCCCGGCCGCGACTTAAAGCATAAGGTCCGCGACCCGATCCACCGCCAGGAAATCGCCGGTGTGCTGCGCCGGGCTGCCTGAGTCCGGCCGGCGAACGGCTCGTACCCAGCCGATGCCGAAATCGCGGGCGGCCTTGAGTACGGTCAAGGAATCATCGACAAACAGAGTGCGCTTGGGCGGGAAACCCTCCTGCGCCTGCAATCGTGGCCAAAATGCCGCATTCTCTTTGGGGGCCGCAAATGAATGCGTTGAATAGCACACGTCGAAATACTGGCTGAGCGCCACCCGTTCATCCTTGATGGCCAGAGTCCTCGGGTGCGCATTGGTGACCAGCGCCCGCCGCTTGCCGCCGTCCTTGAGCTTCGACAGAAACTGCTGCGCTCCCGGCAGAAAGCCCACCCCACCCAAGGCCTCGCGCTTGATGCCGCCGATGTCGAGTCTCAATTCCCGGCTCCAGTAATCGATGCAATACCATTGCAGCGTTCCCTTCACCTCGCTGAACTTGGGAGCCAACAGAGCTTGCGTCTCTGGCAGTTCGAGGCCATTGGCGGCGGCGTAACGGCGGGGAATCAGCTCCCGCCAGAACCAATTATCGAAGCGCAGGTCGAGCAAGGTGCCGTCCATGTCGAGCAGCACCGTATCGATGGCCGACCAATCGACCGCAGCTTCGCTAATCATTTGAGTATGATATCAGCAGCCAATCCGAGTACTCCGTGCGACAACTACATGCTCTAAGCCTTGCTCTCTTGCCCATCGTGGCCCGCGCCGGCGCGGCCATCATGCGGGTCTACGGCGATGAGGACTTCGCGGTGCAGCGTAAAGAGGACAATTCGCCGCTTACCTTGGCGGACTTGGAGTCGCAACGCCACATCATCGCGGGACTGACAGAGCTTACCCCCGACATTCCCATTCTCTCGGAGGAGTCAACGCAGGCGCCGTGGGCCGAACGCAAGGAATGGCGCGAGCTGTGGGTGGTCGATCCCCTTGACGGTACGCGCGAATTCGTCAAACGCAACGGCGAATTCACCGTCAACATTGCGCTGGTGGTGGAGCACGAACCGGTTCTGGGGATGATCGCTGCGCCCGCGATGGGGCTGTTGTACTGGGGTGCAGCGGGGATCGGCGCCTTCAGTCATCATCAGGGAGCGCAGAGCCTCCCCATCACCGTCTCGCCGCCGCAGAATCCCTTGCGCATCGTCGGCAGCCGCTCGCACATGAGCGCGCAGACTGCGGACTATATCGCGCTGCTCGGACCGCATGCCATGACAGGCATCGGCAGTTCACTGAAATTCTGTTTGCTGGCGGAGGGCAAGGCTGACCTCTATCCGCGCTTCGGCCCTACCTCGGAGTGGGACACTGCCGCCGGACAGGCAATACTGGAGGCGGCCGGCGGCCATGTCACGAGGCTGGATGGTCATCGCCTGCGTTACAACTGCCGCGAGAGTGTGCTTAACGGCGACTTTCTTGCGTTCAGCGACCCGGGCGTGCTGCCGCCCACAGCCTAAGGCACCGTTAAGCGTGCCCGACGGGCTCGCACAATTCCAAGGTGGCATCCAGCAGCGTCGGAATGTCGAATACCACTTCTTCCGCGGCCATAGTCAATCGCGCCACGCCGGCAGCCGCGATGAGCGCCGCAGGAACATGAATCTGGTCGCGTTTCGGGTGCGTGGTCCAGGTGCTCACTCGTGAGTCGCCAAAGGCGCGGTTGAGCGCGCTCCAGCGCAGCTGCGCGGCGCGTGCCAACGGGGTATCGCCGCCCCATTGGCGGTGCGCCAGCTCCTTGGTGGCTGCCGGCGCGGTGGCACTTGGCGTGGTCATGAGATTTTGCACGTACTGCACCATCTCATTGGGGTCGACGCGTACGGTCAAATTCGGATGCGTTTGTTCGCTCATAGCCCCCTGTATGGGGCTTGCGCGGGGGAATTCCAGGGGGGTGATAAGCTTGTGAAATGCCCGAAGACCTCCTGCTGCTGGTATTGATCGCGGGTACCCTGGCCGGGGTCTACAAGATCTGGCAGCTCTCGCTGGACGCCCGCGAGGCCGCGAATCGCATCGCCAAGGACACCTGCTCGCGCGCCGTAGTGCAGTTTCTGGACGGCACCGTTGCCTTTGCCGGCTTTCGCTTAGGGCGCCAGTCCTGCGGCAAGCGCCGGCTGCTTCGCACCTATACCTTCGACTACACCGGCGACGGGGTCGAGCGCGCGCAAGGCTTCGTCGTGCTCGCCGGGCTGCGCCTCGAGGCCGTCGGGCTCGCAGGCAATGCCTCGTGAACATCGATCTGCACACCCATTCCAACTACTCCGACGGCGCGCTGACTCCCGCGCAACTGATGGCGCGTGCCGCGGCAGCCGGCGTCGATGTTCTGGCGCTCACCGATCACGATACCGTCGCCGGGCTGGAGCAGGCAGGCCACAGTGCGTCCAGCCTTGGTCTGCGGTTGGTGCCCGGTGTTGAAATCTCCGCCTCCTGGCGCTCACAGTCCATCCATGTGCTGGGGTTATGGATCGATCCGACGTCGGCGCAACTTCTTGAGGAGCTTCAAACCCAAGCCGAGCGCCGCCGCCGGCGCATGCAGAAGATCTGCGAGCGCCTGACCAAGGCCGGCTTGCCGGGGACTGAACTGCTCGCCGCAGTCCGGGCGCAGCCGGGCCTGCCGACACGAGCGCATCTGGCAAACGCCATGGTCGCCGGCGGCCATATCAGCCGCGCCGATGAAGCCTTCCGCAAATACTTGGGAGCCGGTAAACCAGCGAATGTCGCGGCCGAATGGCCCGGTCTCGAGGGGGTGGTGGGCTGGATCCGCGCGGCCGGCGGTGTGGCTGCCCTCGCCCATCCTGTGCGTTATTCCCTGTCGGCGGGCGCCCGGCGCCAGTTGCTGGCCGATTTCGTCGCTGCCGGCGGCGGCGCCCTCGAAGTGGTGAGCGGCGGCAACGGTGCGCAGCACGTCGAGGCAGTTGCGGCAATGGCCGTGAAGCATGGCCTGATGGGGTCTGTGGGCTCGGATTTCCACGATCCGCAACTAACTTGGAATCCGTTGGGCCGCTCCCTTAAGCTACCGGATTGCGTCACTCCGGTGTGGCGCAGCTACTTAGAATAAGTGACCCGTGAGCGACGAAGAAAGCAACGTCAATGGCGACCTGTTCAAGAACATCGAGCGGCTGCGCCAGCTGCGCATCGAACATCGGGATCTCGACGACATCATTTCACGCCTCTCCATGGATTTCAAAGTCGATGAATTGCAAATGAAACGCCTGAAGCGGCGCAAGCTGCTGCTCAAAGATCAAATAGCGCGGCTGGAAAGCCAGCTCATTCCGGACCTCAACGCATGATGAGTTTGAAACCATGATGGAGTTGGTGCAGCGCCTCGCCGCCTTCTTCGACATCTTGTCTACGCGCAATGTGTTGACAGAGATCGCCGTGGTGCTGGTCTGCCTGCTGGCAGGCTGGTTCGTCGGCGCCGCGCTGCGCGACCGTTTTCAGCGGCGCAAGGTCAAGGCGCCGACAGCGTTGACCTGGACCTATTTCGCGCCGCAAGGCTTCGTCGTCGCCGCGCCCGCCATCGTCGCCTTGGGTTTGGTGGTGGTCGCGCGCAATGTGCTCAACGCCGCACGGTTCGATGTCACCATACTGGACGCCGCTACGCATCTGATCGTTGCCTTTGTAGCCGTGCGCATCGTGGTGCTGCTGTTCGCCGCCAGTCTCGGCAACAAATCCTGGATGCAGCACTGGGAATCGCGCGCCACACTGTTCATTTGGCTGATCATCGCGGCCCAATACCTAGGCTGGCTCGATCCGATCATCAGCACCTTGGACAGCATTGGGGTGGCAGCGGGCAAAAGCCGCATCACCGTCTGGTCGGTGCTGAAGCTGCTGTTCACTTTGACCCTGTTCGTTCTGGTCGCCGCCTGGATCAGCCGCTGGGTCGAGCGGCGCCTGAAAAAACTCGCGAATCTCGCGCCCTCCACGCGCATCGGCATCGCGAAATTCTCCAATGCATTCTTGATCGGTCTATCCATCCTCATGGGGCTGAATGCCGCCGGCGTCGACCTGACCGCGCTCACCGTTTTAACCGGCGCCATCGGCTTAGGATTGGGCTTTGGCCTGCAATCGATTGCGGCAAATTTCGTCAGCGGCTTCGTGCTGCTCATGGACCGCTCCATCAAGCCCGGAGACGTGATCAGCCTGTCGGGACAAAGCGGCACCAGCACGGAGAACTTTGGCTGGGTGCAGGAACTGCGCGGCCGCTATGTGGTGGTGCGCGACCGCGACGGCGTGGAAATGCTGGTGCCGAATCAGCAGCTCATCTCCAATGCCGTGATCAACTGGAGCTACACCGACCCGCGCATCCGCCTGAAGTTACCGCTGCGCGTGAGCTACCAGGACGATCCGGAACTTGCATTGCGTGTGCTGCTGATCGCTTGCGAGGGTCACGCCCGTGTACTGCGCGAACCGGCGCCTGTCTCGCGGCTGATGCATTTCAGCGACAACGGCATTGAGCTAGAACTGCGGTTCTGGATTTCCGATCCGCAGGAAGGCGTGAACAATGTACGTTCCGATGTGAATCGCGCCATTTGGCGGCTATTCAAGGAGCACAAGATCACGATGCCGGTCGCGCAGCGCGAAATCGTCATGCACAGCGCCCCCGCCAGCCTCGACTGATCGCGCCGCATCCAAGATGCCTCTGATCATTACGCCGGATATCGTCATCCCCGACGAGGAACTGGAATGGAAATTCATCCGCTCCTCCGGGCCGGGGGGCCAGAACGTCAATAAGGTGTCGAGCGCGGCGCAACTACGGTTTCTACTCCCACACAACTCCAGCCTGCCGGTCAACGTCAGAAACCGTCTGCGCCGGCTGGCCGGCCAGAAGCTCATCGACGACGGCAGCATCCTGTTCAAGGCTATGAGCGAGCGCAGCCAGGACGGCAATCGCCGAGCCGCCTTAGGACGCCTGCAAGCCTTGATTCGCGCCGCGCTGGTCGAGCCTAAGATCCGTAGAAAGACCCGACCCACAAAGGCGTCGAAGGAACGGCGTATTGATTCAAAAAAGCGTCGCGGCACCACCAAGAGCGGGCGTGGGCGACCTACTGGCCTAGAGTGACCTGCAAGATGCTGTGCCGGATTTGCTCCGACAGTACTAACTGCGCGTCGGCGCCCACCGCCAGCAGCGGCTCGCCGAACTTCAGCGTGCCATTCTCGGACGTTTGAATCGCGTTCCGGCGCCGCAACAGATCGATGAAGTTGCGAAACAGGCTTTTGTCGAAGAATTCCGGCGAATTCAGTCCATATAGCACGGACATGCGCTGCGCCATCAGGTAGCAGCGCTGCTCGAGCGCTTCCTGCGTCATGCTGCCGCTGCCCGCCTGCAGCAGCAGCGCGATCGCCAGATAGTAGCGTTCGAGAGTTTGAATGCTTGCCTGCGCGAGCACCGACAACCGGATGGCGTCAAGCGAGGTCGATGCCGGCCGTTGCCATTCGCTGCGTTCGGCATTGGCCTTGAGCAGATCGAGCCGCGCAAATGTCTCGAGCAATTCGTCCGTCACCGCCTGCACTGACGCCTCATCCCAGCGCAGAAACAACTCGGCCGCGATGTACGGATAGACGCGCCACACCATGCGATGAATGTCCGCGGTTCGCATGCCGGCGTTGCTCACGAAACAGCAGGCGAGCAGCGAAGGCATGGCAAACAGATGCAGAACATTGTTGCGGTAATAAGTGGCGAGCACCGCGTTCTCGGCGTTCATGCGCATGATGTCGCCGAGGGGGTGCTTCTGCCTCTGCAGCATGCCCATCGACTCCGCATAGCGGATCATTTGCTCGGCGCCGTCCGTCGTCACCGTCACCAGAGGTCCGTAAGGCGCCTCGCGCAGCAGCCGCTGATAGAGCTCCAGCTGACGCGCCAGGTCCGCTTCTGCCAGGGCTTGGCGCGGCGTTGCCAGGATCGCCATGGCCACCAGATTGATGGGCGTGACGGCCGCCGCGGCGTTGATCTCGATATTGATGCGGGTTGCAAGATCACCAACGGCCTCGCTCACCCAGCGCTGCCGCGGTTCCTCCTCCGTGTGCGCCTCCTCGCGCCAATTCGGATTGTGCCGGCACAGCAGTTCGTCGAGAGAGATTGGCTCGCCCAAATTGACGTGCACCTTGCCTAGCTTACTGCGCAGCACCGCGATGACGCCCTTGATCAGGCCGATCACGCTCTCCTTCTCCTTCGGCTGGCCCGACAGTTCGCCGATGTAGGTGCGCCCTTCGACAATGCGCTCGTAGCCGAAATACACCGGCATGAAGACCACAGGTCGCCGCGGGTCGCGCAGGTAGGCGCGCACGCTCATCGATAGCATGCCGGTGCGCGGCGAGAGCAGCCGCCCCGTGCGACTGCGTCCACCCTCGATGAAGTATTCCAGCGGGTGACCGCGCGCCATCATGATGCCGAGATACTTGGCGAACACCGCGGCATACACGGCGTCGCCCTTGAACGTGCGGCGCAGGAAGAACGCCCCGCCCTTGCGCAAAAATCGGCCGATCACCGGCAAATTCAGATTGACGCCCGCCGCCACATGCGGCACAGCGAAGCCCTTGCGATAGATCACGTAAGAGAGCAGCAGATAGTCCATGTGGCTGCGATGGCATGGAACATAGATGATTTCCACGCCGTCGCCGATGTCGTTGAGCTTCTCGACGTGCTCGAAATCCACGCCGTCGAACAGCCGATTCCACAGCCACCCCAGTATCACCGACATGAAGCTCACGAAGGCCTGGGAATAATTGGCGGCGATTTCCACCGCATACTTGCGTGCCGCGAGCAGCGCAGCGCGGCGTGTCGAGCCGCGCGCCCGCATTTCGCGGCGCACCACGCTGCGCACGTCGGCCGTCTTCAGCAACTGCGTCACCAAGGTGCGGCGATGCGAGAGATCCGGCCCGATCGTCGAGACGCGCTGCGCCCGCAGTGTGGAGCGCAAGTTGCGCAGCAGCCAGCGCACGCTGCGCTGCTCGCTCATGCCGACCTGCAGAGCGTCGCGCAGCCGCACCGGCTCGCCGAAGTGCACCAGCGTGTTGCGGCCGTTCACCAGCACATTGAGCAGCTTGCGGAAGCGGCCGACCAGCACCCAATTCTCGGTGAACAGCAGGCGCCACAGGCTGGCCTCCTTATGCGGCGCGCGTCCCCAGAAAATCGCGACCGGCACCAGATCGACGTCGAATTGCGGACCCGCCGCCGCGGCGGCCACCAGTTGCACCAGATAGCGCGGCGCGCGCAATGCGCGGCGCGCGGTGAACAGTCGCGCCGGTCGTATCAGTTCGACATAGGCCTTGTCCGGGCGCGGCAGCCCGGCCTTGGCGCATACCATGCTCAACACTGCGAGATCCGCCTGGCTTTCGCGCTCCAGGACGTAACACACCGGCCTCGGGCTGGCCGCGATCGCGGCGGCGGCATCGTCCGGCTTGATGGTTACCCGTACCCACAGGCCCAAGATCTTGCGGACACTCCAATGCCAAGAGCGCCTAAGGATTATCGCCGTGCTCTTGAGTATCGACCGCTTTACGCGTGGCTTCCGCGTTCGCGTCCACAGTCTTCTGCACGTCGCGCGCGCGATCCAGTTGCCGTGTCAATGGGTCGAAAACGGTCTTCTTCGGTAGGGGCGGGTCGGGCGCCGCGCAACTTGCGATGAACAAAAGCGACAGCGACATTGTCAAAACATTCATCAAGCGCATGGGCACCTCGGAACTGGCTCGGTCAACGTGGCCCGGAGTGTACAATCGTACAGTACTTAGCGTCACCCGGAGTTCCCGCATGTTGCGTATTGCGTTCACATTTGCTTGCGCATTGCTGCTGTCGGCGACTGCCGGCATCCATGCCGCCTGCTCGGCCGTGGACATCGAAACCGCAGCGAAGGTCTATCAGGACGCCGCCATGCGCGAACAGGTGCGGGCCTCGTTGGAGTCGATGCCGGCGCATATTCGCCAGCTGTTCTCGGCGGATACTGCCGTGCAGCTGTCCGCGTCGCAGATGAACGCCGTCACCGAGGCCGCAAAGCGCGGCTTTCGCATCGACGTCTTCGAAGCCCCGGCCTTGAGCGCGCTCGCCGCAAATCTCGATGGCGGTACCGTGAAGAAGGTCGATGCTTTCCTGGAAAGCGACCTCGGCCGGCGCATGGTGGCCGCCGACCTGGCCACTGCCGTGCTCGAGGAGTCGGCCATCGAGAAAATCATGAGCGGCGACAGCGCGGCGCCGTCGACCCGCGAGCGCGATGCGCTATTCGATAAATTGGAACATGCCTCGCGCTCCACGGAGTCCACCGTGGAGATTTTCTTGAGCATGGGGCAGGCGGTGGCCATCGGCACCGCCGTCGGTGCGGGCAGGGACAGGGCGGCAGTGGGTGAAAGCGCGCGCAAATCCGGCGAAGCCGGCCGCGCCGCGATGCAAGAGAACATGCGTGCACCGCTGCGCCGCTACATGGCGTACAGCTACCGCGACATGAGCGCTGCGGATCTCAAGCGTCTGCTCTCGTTTCTGCAGTCTGCGCCGGGCCAGCGCTACGTGTCGGCGTACATCGCCTCGCTGGGTGCCGGCTACGACGCCATGGGCAGGCGCTGCGGCGAACATTTGGGCGAATCCTTGCGCGAACTGGCGCAGGCACAATTGGATATGCCGACGGCGAGTCCGCCGCCCGCAATCGCCGCGCCGGTACCCGCGCCGGCGCCGCTCAAGCAATAATAAAAGCGCGCAGCAGCAGGCAGATCGCCTCAATTTGATCTTCCAGGCGATGATCGGAGTTCAGTACGTGCAGCGCCGCCCGATGTTCACGCGCCCATCGGATACTATTTTCCACCGGCACTATGTCATCGTGCCAGCCATGCACGATGACGGTGGGACAAGCGATATCTTGCGGTGTGTATTCTTCGTAGCCGGCCATATAAAAGGCAGGGGCCAGTAAGAACAGGCCGCGGGCGTCAAGCGCGCGGGCGGCCGCTGCCGCGACATGACCTCCCATGCTCGATCCGACGAGCAGCAGCGGCGCTCGAAGGCCTGCGCCCGTTTCAATGAGCTTGCGGACACGAGTTGCCGGGTCATCCATCCCGCGGTAGTCCACGGATTGCGTCGCCACCCCCAAATCGCGCACCACCGTCGCCATGGCAGTAATTTTCGAACCCCACGGTCCGCTTTCCTTGCCATGCGAGAAAACCACCGTTGCGAACACTCGCGCTACTCTGACAGCCGGCTGGCGAGATTCTCCACCCAATCGAGTTCCGCGGGACTGTATTGGGCGGCGCTCAAGCGGTTCAGACTGACAGGTCCGACTGTGCTCCCCGACGGCGAATGCACGATGCGAAAGCTATGCAATCCGACCCCGCGTGTCGCCGCAAATCCGATCACCAAGTGAAACTCGCTGCGCTGATCGCAGACAACGAGAAAAGCATCCTGCATGCGACGCTCGCCGAAAGCTCCTGCCTCGTGCAGTCCCTCGAGGAACGCACGCACTTGTGAGGCAGCCAAGTCCGCCACCTGCACATGCGGCTGCGCCATGGCGACCCAGCGAGTGCCCCGCTCGATGCTGTTGACGATGAATAAGGCCAGCCGGCGCGTCGCCAGATACTGCCAATCAGGGTTCGCCGCCGCACCCCCGGCGAGGGTGCGCGCGCCGCAGCCGATGCGCGCCGAGCGTACGGCTTGGAAGGTGTTGACCCCCAAGGCCGCCAGCTTCATGCGGCGATCCTCGCTCACCAGGCAGGTGGGCCGATAGCCGGGACGCAGCACGGTATCGTCGCTCTTGGCAGGCGTCCACACCGGAGATGCCTCATCGCCGCGTGCCAACATGCCTGCCGCCGCGCCGCACGGCGCGAACGACTCGAAATGGCCTCGCAACTTGTCGTGCGCCAGCACCCGCGGAAAGTACATCAAGGCGTTTTCGTTGGCGAGTTCCCAACCGCGCATACCCTGCAGCGCGTCATCCGCCGTCAGCCACCTCGACGGCGGATCGACGATCAGCAGCGCACGGCGGGCCTTGCAGAAGCGGGCT
>JAYTXS010000179.1:0-6563 GCA_043742845.1 Gammaproteobacteria bacterium | reverse complement strand
AAACCGCTCCGGGTGCCGCGGTACCAGCAACAGCAGCGCGTTCACCTGCCCGGCGCGCAACTCCTGGTGCGCCGCCAGCACCTGCTCCTCCTCGCCGGCGTGTGTGCTGCCCGCGATCCAGATGGGCCGCGAGTCGCCCAGCGCGCAACGCAACGAGGCTCCCTCAAACAGTTCTTCCGGACTCGACTGCAGGTCGAACTTGATATTGCCGATCACGTGAGTTTTCGCACTCTGCGCCCCAATGGCAACGAAGCGTGCGGCGTCCTCGCGTGTCTGCGCTGCAATGAGCGAGCTGGCGGAGAAGATTCCGCGGAACAAGTTGCCGAAGCGCCGATAGCGCGCGACCGACTTGGGTGACAGTCTGGCGCTGGCAAGCATCAGCGGCACACCGCGCAGCGTGCACTCGCCGAATAAATTCGGCCACAGCTCGGTTTCCATGATGATGGCGAGCCGCGGCCGGGTGCGGTCCAGGAATCGACGCACCGCAGCCGGCATGTCGTAGGGCAGAAAGCGCACATCCACGGCATCGCCGAACAAGTCGCGCGCCCGCGCCCGGCCGGTGGGCGTCGCAGTGGTGAGCAGCAGGGGGCTCTGCGGATAGCGTGCACGCAGCGCGCGTACCAGCGGCGCGGCCGCCGTCATTTCCCCCAGGCTTACGGCATGCAGCCAAATGCAGGACGCATCACAGGTGCGCCCATAGCCGAAGCGTTCGCTCAAGGCCCGCCAATAGGCGCGGTCGCGAAATCCCCGCCACAACACCGCGCCAAAGGCGAACGGCACGGCGCAATAAATCAGCAGCGTGTACAGCCGGCGCATCATCTGGCTTTGTAGCCCGCGCACAGCCATTCCCAGGCCTGCGCCGGATATCGCCCCGGCGGCAGGCCGCCCGCTATCTTAGCCAGTGAACGCTTCAGGCGCTGCAAATTGCGCGTACTCCATGCGCCCGGTGCGCGCTCCCGGCCGCGATCGAAATCGATCACGCTCACCGTCCCTTGTGAGTCGAGCAGCAAATTGTGCGCGTTCAGATCCGCATGATCCACGCCGGCACGATGCAGCTGCGCCACCGACGCACCGATGGCGCGCCACGTCGCTTCGGGTAACGGTGCCGTCGCAAGCAAGGCGCTCAAGGTCTCGGCTCCCGTAATTCTTTGCGTGATCAAATCACAGCGATAAATCAAGCCGCTCCTTTGGTAGCGGGCGGCTATGGGTCGCGGCACGCGCAAGCCGCGTTCGGTCAACACATGGAGCAATCGCCACTCGGCGAAGGCCCGCACCCGATCCTCTCCTGTCCACACATAGAAATCGCGCGACACGCGCGCAATGAATCCGCCACGGCGAAAATGCCGCAGCACCCATTGACGGTCGCCCGAACCCACGAACCAGGCCGCTCCGCGGCCCCCCGATACTGCCTTCAATTCGCCATGGCGGCGCCAGAATTCAGGGTCGAACAGCGATTCGGCGTTACCATCTTCCACGTTGCCAAGACGGGCGGGATCAGACAGCATGGCGCCCGTGGCTGTGACAATGCGTCGGCTGTCGCTCAATTTATGACCTTAAGTTTCAATCCGCCGCCGCAGCATGTGTGTCTGCTGCGCCTGTCGGCCATCGGCGATACCTGCCACGCGCTGGCCGCGCTACGTTGTCTGCAAGAGGCGTGGCCCCAAGCCCGGTTCACATGGATCATCGGCAAGGTGGAAGCCAAGCTGATGACGGCGCTGCTGCCGGAAATCGAGTTTATCACCTTCGATAAAGCCGCAACGCTTAGCGAGCTGTGGCGCCTGCGCCGCGCCTTGAGGGGCCGACGTTTCGACTTGCTGCTCGACCTGCAGTTGTCGTTTCGCGCCAGCATGATCAGCGGCCTGATTTGCGCCCCCATCAAACTGGGCTTCGATAAGGCGCGTGCACGCGAACTGCAATGGTGGTTCACCAACGCGCGCATAGCCCCTGCCCAATCGGAGCATGTGTTGGATTCCTTCATGGGATTCGTGCGCGCCTGCGGCGTCGCGCCCGCGGCCGCGCACTGGGACCTGATCCTGCCGCAGGACGCGCTCGAGTATGGCCGCGCGATCGTCAGCGACGGCAGGCCCACGCTGCTCATCAGCCCCTGCTCCAGCCACCCGGACCGCAACTGGCGGGCGGAGAGATACGCCGCGGTGGCGGGCTACGCCGCGCACATGCACCACATGCGCGTGGTGCTGGTCGGAGGCCGCAGCCGCATCGAGCGCGAACTGGGCGAGAAAATCATGGCAACCGTGCACTTCGACCTGCTCAATCAGATCGGCAAGGACACGCTGCCCAAGCTGCTGGGGCTTTTGTCCCAAAGCACCGTGCTGCTGTCGCCGGATTCCGGACCCGCCCACATGGCCACCATGGTCGCGCTGCCGGTGATCGGGCTGTATGCCGCCACCAATCCTGAGCGCGCGGGACCGTACTACAGCCGTCGATGGTGCGTGGACCGCTATGATGCGGCCGCGCGCAAGTTCCTCGAGAAACCCGCCGCGCAAATTCCCTGGACCACCAAGATCGAGCGCCCCGGGGTCATGGATCTGATCGAGGTCAAGGACGTCACGGCCAAACTCGACGCCCTGATGGCCGATCGCGCGGCGCACTCGGATCGCGCTAAAATGCCGCAATGAACGAAATAAGAGTGCCGATTTCGCCCGGGGAATTGCTGGACAAGATCACCATACTGCGCATCAAGTCTGAACGCATGTCCGACCCCGTTAAGGTACGCAATGTGCTTTTCGAACTGCACGCGCTGCAAGCAACCTGGGAAGAGTCGGCGTACGCAAAGATCGACATCAAGGCCGACTTCGACGCGCTGCTGAAGGTCAACGGGCGCCTATGGGTGATCGAAGATGACATCCGCGACAAAGAGCGCGCGCGCGCCTTCGATGCGGAATTCGTGCGGCTGGCGCGGGCCGTCTACTTCGAGAACGACGAACGCGCCGCCATCAAGCGGCGCATCAACACTGCGTTGGGTTCCAGCATCGTCGAAGAGAAGTCATATCGCGAGTACAAGCCCAGCGTCTAGGCTGCGATCACCCTAACCGCCCTTCAGCCGGGCCGCGTCCAGCGTGTACTCCGCTCCGCAATACGCGCACTTGGCCCAGCCGGTCTGCTCGATCGCAAGATAGACCTTGGGATGCGAATTCCACAGGAACATGCTCGGCATGGGACACGACAGCGGCACATCCGCTTCGGTCACGTTGTACTGATGCAGCGCATTCGGCTGAATCAGCCCATGTTGCGGATCGCTTTGTACCAGATGGGGTTGCATCGCCAGCATTCTACCCGAAAACCGAGTGCCAGATCTCGACCACTCGTGCGCGCGTTGCAGCGTAGGGAGCCGCCTCCACCACACGCTCGCCCTGGCCCTCCAGCGACAAGTGGTGCAGAACTGTGCGATAGGCGATGTAGGTCTGGGTCAACCATTGCGCCGTCGCCTGATCGAGCACGCCTACCGCCGCCAATCCCTCGAGCTGCCGAATATTATCCGTGAACGTGAGAAGCTCAGGGTGCCCATTCGCCGCCGCCAGCACCCAGTACTGCACCAGAAACTCGAGGTCAGCGATGCCGCCCTCATCTTGTTTGATATCGAACTCGCCGGCGCCGGCCTTGGACAACTCGCGCCGCATGCGCAGGCGCATCTCCGCTACATCGGCGCGCAGGGTGTCGCGGTGCACCGCCTCGCGCAGCACGCCGCGCCGCGATGCTGCGAAGGCCTTGCACAGATCGGCATCTCCGGCGACCGCTCGCGCGCGCAGCAGCGCCTGGTGTTCCCAGGTCCACGCTTCCTGGCGCTGGTATCGCTCGAATGCCTCAATGCCCGTCATCAGGAATCCACCCTTCCCGTTCGGCCGCAGTCGCATGTCCACTTCGTAGAGCCGGCCCGCCGCAGAATGCATGGTGAGCAAGTGCACGATGCGTTGCCCCAGCCGGAGAAAGAACACCGTGTTGTCGAGCGGCCGTTCACCCTGGGTCTGCCGCTCGCCCTGGGTCTGCTGAATGTCGCCGTCCGAATCGTGCAGGAACACCAAGTCCAGATCGGAGGCGTAGCCGAGCTCCAAGCCGCCCAGCTTGCCGTAACCGGCAACCGCCACCCGCACCTGCCGCAGATTCTCCTGCCGATCGCCGCAGAACGGAGTGCCATACATATGGGTCATTTGCTGCCAGGCCAAATCCATGCAGCATTGAACGATGAGCTCAGCAATATCAGTGAGGCGATCGCTCACCTTCATCAACGGCAGCCGACCGGTCTGATCAGCAAGCGCCACCGAGAATACCGCCACCTTTTGAAACTGCCGCAGCATCTCCACCTGCCGCTCCGGATCATCGGCGGGCATCCTCTCGGTGCGCGCCGCGAGTTCGGTGGTGAAGCTCATGCGCGACGGCATTTCGTCGAATGCCTTGGCGTCGATCAACTCGTCGAGCAGCAACGGGAAATCCGCGATTTGCCGCGACAAGAAGCCGCTGATAGCGCATACGTCGATCAGGCGATCGAGCGCCGCGGGCTGCTCCTTGAGCAGGGCCAGATACGATGCGCGCGTGCCGATCGCCTCCAACACTCGCAACACCCGCTGCACTACCACTGCCGGCGAGGATGGCTGCGGTGACGCCAACCGCGCAGCCCTCTTCAGCAAGCGGCCGAGAATGCCATGCAGGCGCCGCCGGCCAGCCTCGTCCAGCCGCCGATACGACGCCGCCTTGCGGTACGCCTCCAAAGTTGCAGCAACTGTCGCTACCTCTTGCTCCGGGAAGCCGCCATTGCGCAATTCCTCGCCGATATTTGCGCCATCGAAGGCCAGCCAGTCGGCACCCGTGTCTTCTTGATTCGGCTGATTGCCGGCAGCGCCGGCCAGCAGCTCCTCGAACTGCCTGCTGACATTGGCGCGCGCCCGGTCGATGAGCGCAAAGGCGGCGTCCCAATCCCCCACTCCCAAGTTGAGGGACAGGCGCGCACGGTCCATGGCTGCGGTCGGGAGCGAATGCGCCTGTTCGTCGCGCATCATCTGCACGGCATTCTCCGCCTTCCGCAACACCAGGTAGGCGTCCGTCAGTTCGGCAACGTCCGCCGGCGACATGAGCTTGAACCCTCCCAGCTTCGGCAGCACATCGAGCAAGGATGCGGATTGCAGCCGCCGATCATTGCCACCGCGAACCAACTGCATGGATTGCACGATGAACTCGATCTCGCGAATTCCGCCCCTGCCGAGTTTCAAATCCTGATCGAGCTCGCGCCGCGACACCTCGCGCGCGATCAGCGCCTTCATGTCGCGCAGCGATTCGATCACACCGAAATCGAGATAGCGCCGATACACGAAGGGCCGCACGAATTCCTCGGTTGCCGCCGCATAGGCCTCGGCGCCGACGACGGCGCGTGCCTTGACCCAGGCGTAGCGTTCCCAGTCGCGGCCGTGCTGCTGCAGGTAATCCTCCAACGAGGCCAGGCTCACCACCAGCGGCCCGCTTTCGCCGAAGGGACGCAGTCGCATATCCACCCGGAATACGAAGCCATCCTCGCTGCGCACATCGAGCAGCCGGATAATCTCACGCCCCAGGCGATTGAAATATTCCTCGTTCTCGATTACCCGCGGGCCATCGGTCTCACCGCCCTCGGAGAATAGGAAAATCAGATCAATGTCAGAGGAGAAGTTCAACTCCCGCCCGCCGAGCTTGCCCATCCCCAGCACGATGAGCGTCGCCTGTTTGCCATCACTAACGCGGGGATTGCCGAACACCTCTTCGAGATGCAACCGCGCAGCCGCCACAGCGGAGCGAATGCACGCGTCCGCGAAATCGGACAATGCATGGAGGGTTTCTACGACGCCTGCACCACCGCCCGGTCGGCCAGCAACGTCGCGTCCCGCGATGTCGCGCCAGGCGATGCGCAACATTTCGCGGCGCCGCCACTCGCGCAGAATGCGCTGCGCCTCGACGCTGGTCGCCGCTTGTCCCGCCCGCAACTCATAGTCGGCGTTGGCCAAGGCGACCGCCGCGGGTCCACGCTCTTCGCTGAGCGCGAACCAATCAAGCGCCCGCGGGTCCTGAATGAGTACCGCACCGATAAACTCGCTTGCCGCCACGACGCGCGGCAATTCCGCACGCAGCGATTCGCTCAACGCCGAAAAGGCGTCGAGAAATACAGGCTGCGCACCGGCGCGCTCCCACCACCGCACCAATGGCTCGCGCAAAATCTCCGCAACGGATGCAAAATCCATGGCGGATCTTACTTGCGGCCCTCGACGGCATGCGCGTAGAACTCGACTTCGTGGTGATTCCAAGCGTTGGGATGTCCGGCGAAACCCTGGCGCAGGCTGGTGCTGCGATAGTTAGTGCCGCCGGCCGTAGCGAGAATCCCCATATATACATCACGCATGTCCATCCCACTCCTCTGGTTGTTAGCGAACCGCCGTCAAAAACAATCGTGGGAACGGCAAAAGCACCGAACCATCTGCCGACGATGGGTATGCCCGCCCCACCGCAGCCGTATACCGCTCGAGGTACGCTTCACGGTGCGGCGCTTGGAGCGGCTCTAAGTACGGTCTCAGGCCGCTCCCCTT
>JAYTXS010000178.1:0-14327 GCA_043742845.1 Gammaproteobacteria bacterium | reverse complement strand
AGCCTGGGCTGCGAACGCGTGGAGGCCGATTCGGCTGAAAGCCTGCAGGCCATTCTCGCGACCTGTCAACCCACGATGGCGGTGTTGGGGACTGCGGGTCATCGGCGTCGCTGCTAGGCCGCTGGCGGCGCTTGGCATCGAACAGCTTTTGATGCCTCATCTGAAAGACGCTCCGCCGATTCCCTTGGGCGAACTGGAGAGCGCCCTCACCTCGAGGACGGAGATCTGATGCTCGATGTATTTACGCGCCTGCGCATCCTGGGGGTGGGCCTGTCGCTCGACAATTTCGGCACCGGAGTCTCTTCGCTCACGGAAATATATCGAATGCCGTTCTCCGAGATAAAAGTCGATCGGGCGCTGATCGCCGATGTCACGCGGGAACGCGAAGCGATGCTCATCGTGCATGCCATTGCAAACCTCGCGCATACCCTGGAACTCGTGGTGTGTGCGCAAGGCATTGAGAGCGTCCAGCTGCTGGAGTTTGCGCGCGCTGCGAAATTCGATACCGCGCAAGGGCTGTATTTCAGCGGCGCCGTCAAGCCGGCAGAGATCGAGCGGCTGGTGGTGAAGTGGCCGTGTTCCGAGGCGGCGACGTCGGGACTTTGGCGAACGATGCAGCCGAGGATAATGGGGCCTTCCTGAATCTTTTCCCCAGATCACGCTTGCGTGCTATTTTTTCCGCCGGGCGCTGATGACGTTGGGTACTTGCGCGATCCGCATCAGCAACTGCGATAGCTGCGGCAACCCGGTAATCGAAATGCTGATTTGCATGTGCGCCAGATTATCGCGCTTGTCGGTGATCGTGTTCATCCCCTGAATGCTGATCTTGTCGTCGGCCAATGCCGCGCTGACGTCGCGCACTAGGCCGCGCCTGTCGAATGCCTGGACCTCGATGTCCACCGGGAAATCGTTCGATCCCATCGTGCCCCAGGCGACCGCCAGTGCGCGCGCGGGAGATTTCACACTGATTCGGGCGAAGTTCGCGCAGGACTGCGCATGAATGCTGACGCCCCTGCCCACGGTGATGTAGCCAACGATGGCCTCCGGCGGAACCGGCTTGCAGCAGCGGGCGTACGTGGACAGCAAATCGCCGATGCCCTGAACTTCGATGTCGGGCTCGCGCGCAGCCGCCGCGCTCTTGCCGCGCGCGAAATGCTCCGGGCGAGGCTCGCGGGCATGAAGAATGCGCTGAATGGCCCCCGCCACTTGCGCGGAGCTGACCTCGCCTAATCCTAAGGCTTCGTGCAGTCCCTCGGTGCTCGGCAATCTGAGCTCGGCCAACAATTCGGGGATGGGTGGGCTGGCCACGCCGAGGCGCTGTATCTCGCGATCGAACATCGCGCGCCCTTCGGCCTTATTCTGCGTCTCATTCTGTTTGCGAAACCAGGCGCGCACCTTATTGCGATGCCTTGGGCTCGCCAGATAACCTGACTGCGGCGACAGCCAGTCGCGCGAGGGGCTGGCCGTTTTGGCGGTGATGATCTCCACCGTCTCGCCATTCTTGAGTTGATAATCGAGCGCCACGATGCGCCGGTTCACCTTCGCGCCGCGGGTGCGATGGCCTAGTTCGGTATGCACTTGATAGGCGAAGTCCAGGGGTGTGCCACCCATCGGCACATCGACTATTTCGCCCTTGGGGGATACGACATAGATGCGATCCTGGAATAAATCGATGCGCATCCGATCAAGGAAATCCCGCGAGGTTTCGCTGCCGTCCGCGGGAGTCAGCAGCGCGCGCAGCTGATCGATCTTGCGTTCGTAAGCCGAGTCGCCGCGGGCAGCCTCTTTGTAGCGCCAATGTGCCGCGACACCCCGTTCGGAGTTCGCATGCATCTCATGGGTGCGGATCTGGATTTCGACGGGTTGCGAGCCGGGTCCGATCACGGCGGTGTGGATCGAGCGGTATAGATTGTCCTTCGGGGTCGCGATGTAGTCGTCGAACTCTCCGGGAATGAACTGCCAGAGTGAATGCACGATGCCGAGCGCGGCATAACAATCGGCGACGCCCGCCACGAGCAGGCGCGCCGCACGAATGTCCATGAGCTCCTCGAAGGCCAGCTGTTTGGACTGCATCTTGCGCCAAATACTGTATATGTGCTTCGGTCGTCCGTCGATCTTCGCTTCGATTCCCGCCTCGCTGAGCGCGGCACGCAGGGTGGTTTTCAATTCATCGATGTAGATCTCGCGTTCGGAGCGGCGCAGCGTGAGCGCGGCGGCGACGTGCCTGTAATCGACAGGCTGCAGGTAGCGGAACGCAAGATCCTCCAGCTCCCACTTCAATTGCCATACGCCCAGCTGATTGGCGAGCGGCGCATAGACCTCACGTGTCTCGGTGGCGAACTTGCGCTGCACGGTGGGGTTCAGCGACTTGGCTGAGCGCATTTTCTGCAGCTGGGCGGCAAGCCGCACCACCACCAGTCGCACGTCGCCGATGACGGCCAGCAGCATCTTGCGCAGCGCCTCGGCCTGGCCTGACTCGAGGCCTTGCTCGGGAGTCCAACCGGAGGGTAAGCCGAATTCTCCCAATTGACTCAATGCCCGCGCCAGACGCGTGGCATCGACACCGAAGAGCTTGTCAGCAGCGTCGGGAGTGAGGAGTTTCGCGTCGAGCAGGGGTTGCACCACGGCTGCGATCACCACCTCATCATCCGCGTCGAGAGCACGCACGATTTCCGCCACCTCCAGCGCCGCACCGCGTACGGCAGCGGCCGAATCAGGCAAGGGCAGCGCGCGCATGGCCGCAAAGGCGGCGTGCAGCCGCTCGCTTGCCGTGAACCGGGTTGAAGCTGTTGTTTCCATTTGAATTGCGCTGCCGGTGCCGGTGGGTTTAAGCGCCTATTGTCGGTATCATACGCGCCAATGACGGATTTGAAGCGGCGGTTTGATGCGAGCTCTGCCCATGCGTGGTGCTGAGGTCGCCAGCGTGCGCGTGCTCGGCATCGATCCCGGTTCGCTGCGCACCGGGTTCGGCGTCTTGGACGCCGTGGGTCCGCGGCTGACTTACGTGGCGAGCGGGGTGATCCGTACGCAGAAGGGCGAATTGGCCGATCGGTTGTGCGAAATCTTCCGCTGCGTGCAGACCATCGTTGCCGAATACCGTCCTCACGAAATCGCGATTGAGCGTGTGTTCGTCAATCGTAACCCCGACAGCGCCTTGAAATTAGGACAGGCGCGCGGCGCCGCCATCTGTGGAACAGTGGATGCCAATGCCGAAGTATTCGAATATGCGACGCGGCAAATCAAGCAAGCCGTGGTCGGCTCGGGCAGTGCGGAGAAGGCTCAGGTGCAGTTGATGATGAGAACTATTCTGAAGCTCGACGGTCCGGTGTCGGCCGATGCCGCCGATGCCCTGGCGGCGGCCGTGTGCCATGCGCTGCGCGGCCGCGTGCGCGCATCGGTGCAGCGCTCGGCGAGCCGCGGATGATCGGCTTCCTCAAGGGCCGCTTGGCGGTCAAGCAGCCGCCCATGCTAATGGTCGATGTGAACGGCGTCGGCTATGAGATGGAAGCGCCCATGTCGACGTTCTATGGTTTACCCAACGCGGGCGAGCCGGTTGCGTTATTTACTCATTTGGTGGTTCGAGAGGACGCGCATATTCTGTATGCGTTCGGCACCGACGGCGAACGGCGCCTGTTTCGCGGCCTGCTTAAAGTGTCGGGTGTCGGGCCGAAGATCGCGCTCGGCATTCTCTCCGGCGCCAGCGTCGAGGATTTCCTGCGCACCATCGAGGCGGAGGATGTCGCAATGCTGACGCGGATTCCGGGCATCGGCCGCAAGACCGCCGAGCGCGTCATCATCGAGATGCGCGACAGCGTCAAGAAGCTGTCGATGCCGACGGTCGGCAGCCCGGCGGGAGCCGGTACCGCCGTTACGCCGCAGACCGAGGCGTTCAGTGCCCTGATCGCGCTCGGCTACAAGCCTCCGGAAGTGATTCGCCTCTTGAAGTCGGTCGATGAGCCGGACCTTGCGACCACGGAATTGATACGCCGCGCCCTGAAGTCCGCGGCCAAAGCTTGATGATGGGCTCGTAGCATGGGAATCGAACAGGATCGAGTCATCGCGGGTCCCGCCAAGCGGGAGGACGAGGTGGTGGATCGCGCCGTGCGGCCGAAGAGTTTGGCCGAGTACGTAGGTCAATCCACCGTAAAGACTCAGATGGACATCTTCATTCAGGCGGCGCGCAATCGTGGCGAGGCATTGGATCATGTGCTGATCTTCGGGCCACCCGGACTCGGCAAAACCACCTTGGCGAATATCATCGCCAATGAACTGAAGGTCAATTTGCGTCAGACATCGGGTCCCGTGCTGGAACGTCCCGGCGACCTCGCGGCGCTGCTTACCAATCTGGAGCCGCGCGATGTGCTGTTCGTAGACGAAATTCATCGATTGAGCCCCGTGGTCGAAGAAGTCCTGTATCCGGCGATGGAAGACTCGCAGCTCGATCTGATGATCGGCGAGGGGCCGGGCGCTCGGTCGATCAAGCTCGATCTGCCGCCGTTCACGCTGGTGGGTGCAACCACCCGCGCGGGACTCCTCACCTCGCCGTTGCGCGATCGGTTTGGCATCGTGCAGAGGCTGGAGTTCTATTCGACCGAGGATCTGACGAAAATCGTGACTCGTAGCGCGTCCATACTGCAGCTGCAGCTGCAAGCAGACGGGGCGGAGCGCATTGCGGAGCGCTCGCGCGGCACCCCGCGCATCGCCAACCGCCTGCTGCGCCGGGTGCGCGACTATGCCGAGGTCAAGGCGGCCGGGCTCATCAGCGCGCAGGTCGCGATTGCGGCACTCAATATGCTGGAGGTCGATCCGCAAGGTTTCGACATGCTGGATAGAAAATTGCTGCTGACCGTGATCGAGAAATTCGAGGGAGGGCCTGTGGGTGTCGACAGCCTGGCGGCGGCCATGAGCGAGGAGCGCGGCACCATTGAGGACGTTATCGAGCCGTTCCTGATTCAGCAGGGATTTCTCATGCGTACCGCTCGCGGCCGTGTCGCGACGCGCAGCGCCTACGCGCATTTCGGGCTCGCCGCGCCGAGCATCGACCGAGACCTGAACCTGCCGTTGTTCCGGGACGCACAGTAGTGCCGCTGAGTTTTTCGGTTCCATTTCGCGTCTACTGGGAAGATACCGATGCCGGCGGAGTGGTTTACTACGCGAACTACCTGAAATTCATGGAACGCTGCCGCAGCGACTGGCTGCGCGCGCTCGGCATTGATCAGCTGCGGCTGCGCGCCGAGCGCCAGCTGCAATTTGCCGTGGTCAACGTGACGGTGGATTTCTTGCGGCCCGCCGTGCTCAATGATGAAATTCTTGTCACCGCGGAACTTGCCCGCTTGAGCGGTGCCACAATTACATTCAAACAGACAATCACGCGCGGCGACGCGCAGCTCATCGACGCGAGCGCTCGCGTCGCCTGTCTTAATTCCGGCACGCTCAAGCCGCGGCCGATTCCAAAGGATTTATTTCTGGAGTGGCGCAATGGGGAATGACTTATCTATTTGGACCCTGGTGCTCGATGCGAGTGTCATCGTTCAGGCAGTCATGGTGCTCCTGCTGGCGGCCTCGGTGGCGTCGTGGGCCGTCATCTTCAAGAAAGGCCGAGTCATCTCGCATTCGCAACGCCAGGCCGATCAGTTCGAGACGGCATTTTGGTCCGGCGGGGATTTGTCCACGCTCTATCGCAGCATCGAGACCAAGGGGCGCGCAGGCACCGGCGAGCAAAGCATCTTCGAATCGGGCTTCGGCGAATTCAGCCGCCTGCGCCAACAAGGGACGCCCACGGATCAATTATTGGAAGGTGCGCGCCGTGCCATGCGCGTGGCGCAGATGCGGGAAATGGATCGCTTGGAACGCAATCTGGCGATGCTCGCGACGGTGGGGTCCACCAGCCCCTATGTGGGCTTGTTCGGCACGGTTTGGGGCATCATGAGTGCGTTCCACAATCTTGGTAATGTGCAGCAGGCAACTCTGGCAGCGGTGGCGCCGGGTATCGCCGAAGCGCTGATCGCCACGGCGATCGGATTGTTCGCGGCCATCCCCGCGGTGGTGGCTTACAACCGATTCGCCGATCAAGTGAGCCGCTTGGAGCTTCGCTTCGACACGTTCGTGGAAGAGTTCTCTACGATTCTGCAGCGGCACGGCCCGGCCCGACCGGCCCAAGCGTAACGGCGATGCCTGCACCGCTTCGCCGCCGCAAGCTGATGGGGGAGATCAACGTGGTGCCGTACATCGACGTCATGCTGGTGCTCCTGGTTATTTTCATGATCACCGCGCCGCTGCTCAAAGAGGGCGTCAAAGTGGATTTGCCCGCGGCCGGCGCCAAGCCCATCGATCCTGAGTTCCTGGCCAAGCATGAGCCGTTGATCGTTACTATCGACGCGCGGGGACGGCTGTACGTCAATTTTGGTCCGAACCCGGACAAGCCCGCGCCCGAGGCCATCGTGAGCGCGCGCACTGCCGCGCTGCTACGCCGCGATCCGCAGACACCGGTTCTGGTGAAAGCCGACACGACTGTGCCCTATGGCACGGTAGTGAAGGCCATGGTGCTGCTGCAACACGCTGGGGCTACCAAGGTCGGCTTTCTGACGGACCCCGTGCCGCCGCCCGCCCGCGGGTCGGCGAGCAGGGCCGGCAACGGCGCGGGTTGAATGCGGGAATTCTTGCGTGAACACTCGTGGGCGGTGGCGGTATCCGTACTTCTGCACGGAGCCCTAGTGGGCGCGCTGGTGGTCGCTGCGCTGATTTCCGCCCATCGGCCGCTACCTAGTTTGCAGCCTCTGCCGATCGACGCAGTGGTCGTGGATTCGCAAGTGCTGCATGCCGCACAGCATGCGCAGGATGAGCGCGCCGCGCAGGCGGCGGCACGCGCGCGCGCCGCCGAGCAGGCCAAGGCGGTGGAGGATGCCAACGCTGCGGCCGCCGAAACGGCCAAGGAGACTGACGCAGCCAACGCCGCACAGACCGCCAAGGCTGCCGCAGAGGCGAAGGCCGCGGAAGAGGCTAAAGCGGCCTCGGCAGATGCCGCGGCGGCAGATGCCGCGGCGGCCGAGCAGCAGCACCTTCTCGATGCGCAAAAAGCCGCCACGCTGAAGGCGTCCGCCGCAAAAGCGGCTACAGCAGCGCTGGCACGCAAGGCCGCCGAGGCGGACCTGGCAGAGCAGGCGAAGCGCGAGGCAGCGGCCAACGCGGCGGCTAAGGCTGCCGAGGCCAAGCGAGCGGCCGAGGCCAAGCAAGAGGCCGAGGCGAACGCCGCGGCGGCTAAAATCGCCGACGCCAAGAAGGCGGCCGACGATCGCGCGCGCCACGATCGCGAGGCGGAGTTACGCAAGCAATTGGCCGACGAGGAGCATCGCAGTGCAGTGGAGTCTGGGCCGCTGCGCGACAGCTATATTGCGAGGCTCCGCAACAGAATACAAAGCGCCTGGATCAAGCCGCCTTCCGCCAGCGTTGGACTGGATTGCCTGGTCGAAGTAACCCAAATTCCGGGCGGCGAGGTCACCGGCGCCCGGGTGACTCAGTGCAATGGCGATGCAGCCGCGCGCCAATCGATCGAGAATGCGGTGTATCGTGCATCGCCCCTGCCGGAACCTCCTGACCCGGCGCTGTTCGAAAGAAACTTCGTATTTAGGTTCAAGCCCAATGAATAAACGCTTTTCCTGTTTGATGGCGCTCGGATTTGTCCTTTTCTGCATGCGCAGCGAGGCCCAGCTGGTGGTGGAGATTACGAAGGGACAGGCGGACGCCATTCCTATCGCCATCGTGCCCTTCAGCTCACCGGAGGCGCCCGCCGCGTCATTCGACGTGGCGCAGTTGGTCAGCGCCGATCTGGCGCGCAGCGGTCGGTTCAAGACCACGGATCGCAAGGACATGATCGAGCAGCCGCACACCGGCGCCGCTATCTCTTTCGACGATTGGCGCCGCCTCAGCAACGACTACATGGTGGTGGGGCAGATTCAGCCGCTGGCGCCGGATCGCTTCAATGTCACTTTCGAGCTGTACAACGTGCTCACCCGGCAGCGGCTGCTGGGCTACCAGATCAGCGCAAACAAACCCGGCTTGCGCCTGGCGAGCCACCAGGTCGCGGACATGGTGTTCGAGAAGATACTGGGAATACGAGGCGCATTCGCCACCCGCATTGCCTATATATCGGTGCTCGGATCTGTGCCGCATAGAAGTTATAGGCTCATCGTGGCCGACGCGGATGGGGAAAATCCGCATGTGGTGATGCAATCGAACGAGCCGCTGATGTCGCCGACGTGGTCGCCGGACGGCCAGAGTCTGGCTTACGTGTCCTTCGAGGGACGCCTGCCGTCGGTGTATGTGCAGCTCATGAAGACCGGCGAGCGGCAGCGCGTCTCGGCTCGTGCCGGCGTGAATCAGGCGCCGGCGTGGTCGCCCGACGGCAAGAAGCTGGCGCTCACGCTCTCGACCCGGGATGGCAATCTGGACATCTATGTCATGGACATCGCCACACAGGCGCTCACCCGCATCACCGACGATCCGGGAATCGACACCGAGCCGCAATGGTCCAAGGACGGGCAAAGCCTGTATTTCACTTCCGATCGAGCCGGCGGTCCGCAGATCTATCGTATTGGTATCCAGAGCGGGGACAAGCCGCGCCGCTTGACTTTTCAGGGCAGCTACAACGCGCGCGCACGAATTTCACCGGATGAATCCCAAATGGCGTTCGTCACCCAGGAAGATGGCGGCTATCGCATTGCGGTCCAAGATTTGCGCGGGCGCGGCGAGGTTCAGGTGCTCACCAAAGGTCGTTCTGACGTGTCGCCCAGCTACGCGCCGAACGGCGCAGAGATCATTTATGCGACCCGTGACCGCGGCCGCGGGGTGCTGGCCTTGGTCAGCGCGGACGGCCGGGTGCAGGAGCGATTGGTGTCGAGCGAAGGCGAGTTGCAGGAACCCGCGTGGGCGCCGTTTTAAAGGCGTCCTTGAAACAAAGTACACAAATTACGTGTTCATCGGTAGGCTTGGGTAGTACGACAATTGGATGGAGTAGCAATATGAAACGAACTATATCGATCGCACTGTTGTTGGCTGGAGCGGCACTGCTCTCTGGATGCCCCAAAAAGCACAATGTGATTGAGCCACCGGTCGCGGGCACTCAAGTCCCGGGGTCGTCCAACGGGACTGACAGTGCGTCGACATCCGGCCGTGGATTGAATGGCGACGCCTCTAATCAGGGTGCCAACGGCATGGGCGATTACACCACCGGACCGCTCGCCAAGAAGGTCATCTACTTCGACTTCGACAAATCGGAGATCAAGCCCGAGTTTGCGGATCTGATCACGGCCCATGCGCACAATTTGACCGCGCATCCGAATCTCAAGATCAAGCTCGAGGGTAATACCGACCAGCGCGGCACTCGTGAATACAATATCGGGCTCGGAGAGCGCCGCGCGCAGGCGGTACGCCGCGCCATGATGTTGCAAGGCGTTGCGGAATCGCAGCTCACCACCGTGAGCTTCGGAGCCGAGAGACCGTCGGCGGAGGGTGACGATGAGGCGGCGTGGTCGCAGAATCGGCGCGTGGAATTGGTCTACACTCCGTGAAGTCTCGCGCCTGGTTCGCACTCGGCGGCCTGTGTGTCGCCGTGCTTGCCCTCGCGGGCTGCGCGAGCACGCCTCCGGAAGAGGATCCGGTGCAGATCAAGCTGAAAGATCTGGACACGCGGCTGGCGCGCATCGAAAGGGTGGTGGCCAATCAAAGCCTGCTCGATTTGGCCAATCAAGGCGAGTCGCTGCGCAGCGACGTGCGCGCCATGCACAATGACGTGGATCAATTGACCAATAGCCTGGAGGCTGGCCGCAAGCAGCAGCGAGAGCTGTATGCGGATCTCGACCGCCGCATGAAAGCGCTCGAGATGCGCGGAGCTGCAGGGGCGGGCGGCGCGTTCGCGGGAGCCGCTGCGGGTGATGGCGGCGCCGGGTTGGCGGGCGCCGCGACGGCCGGCGGAACAGGGGAGAGCGCAGCGGGGTCGGATGACAAGGCGACATACCAGTCTGCGTTCGCGCTACTCAAGGACGGCCAGTACGATCGCGCTATCGCGGCCTTCCAGAAATTTCTAGCCTCCTTCCCGAACAGCCAGTTGGCGGATAATGGCCAGTATTGGCTGGGCGAGGCGTACTACGTCAATAGGTCATTCCCGGAGGCGCAGGCGGCGTTTCAACGGGTGGTCGATAAGTATCCGCAATCGCGTAAGCGTCCCGACGCTCTGCTCAAGATCGGCTACTGCCAGTACGAATTGAAACAACTGGATGTAGCGAAGAACACGCTGACCATCGTGACCACGCAATTTCCCGATACCCCCGCCGCCCATCTGGCGCAGCAGCGTCTTGAGAAAATGGCGGCCGAGAGGAATTGAGCGAAGCCGCTACGAAATCCACGCGCCTACGCATCAACGAGATTTTCCATTCGTTGCAAGGCGAGGCCGATGCCGCCGGCTATCCGACGGTATTCGTGCGTCTCACCGGCTGTCCGCTGCGCTGCCAGTACTGCGATACCGAGTATGCATTTCATGTGGGCGATTGGCTGTCCTTCGATGACATCGAGGACCAGGTGCGAGCCTACGGAGCCCGGCACGTGTGTGTGACAGGCGGGGAACCCTTGGCACAACCGAATTGCCTCAAGCTGCTTGAGCGCCTCTGCGACTTAGGTTTCGAGGTGTCGCTTGAAACCAGCGGCGCCATGGATATCGGCGCGGTCGATTCTCGAGTCTCTCGAGTCGTCGATGTCAAAACCCCGGGTTCGCGTGAGGCGGCGCGCAACAGACTCGAGAACTTCGAGCTGCTGGGGGTCAAGGATCAGTTGAAATTCGTGATCTGCTCGCGTGAGGATTACGACTGGAGCAAGGCGTTCTTGCGGGAGCATGGGCTGCAGCAGCGTCGGATTCTGTTCTCGCCCAGCTACAACGAGGTCGCGCCCACGACGCTCGCTGAGTGGATACTGGCGGATCGCCTGCCGGTACGCTTCCAACTACAGCTTCACAAGATTCTGTGGGGCGACACGCCCGGCAAGTGACGACGGTGAACTTCATCGTGCCGAAGCGCGCCATCGTGCTGCTGTCCGGCGGCTTGGATTCCTCGACGGTGCTGGCGATGGCGCGAGCGCAAGGCTTTGAATGCCACGCCTTGAGCGTGCACTACGGTCAGCGCCACAGTGCCGAACTGGACGCCGCACGCAACATTGCCGCGAGCTTGGGTGCCCGTGAACATCGGGTCATGGGTGTGGATCTGGCCGGGATCGGCGGCTCGGCTTTGACCGATGTCGGCCTTGCTGTTCCCGAAGCACCGACCAGCGGCATCCCGATCACATACGTGCCAGCGCGCAACACTCTGCTCTTGGCGCTGGCCCTCGGCTGGGCGGAAGTGGTGGGCGCCGCCGACATTTTCGTCGGAGTCAACGCTGTCGACTATTCGGGCTATCCCGATTGCCGGCCGCAGTTTATCGAGGCATTCGCGCAACTTGCTCGAGTTGCGACCAAGGCTGGGGTGGAGGGGGCGACGTTCAAAATCCAGGCGCCCCTCATCAACATGTCCAAGGCGGACATCATTCGTATGGGGACCGCACTCGGCGTGGATTTCAGCATGACGGTGTCCTGCTACCAAGCACAGGCCGACGGCGCCGCCTGTGGGAAATGCGATTCATGCCGATTGCGCGCGGGCGGATTTGCCGCCGCCGGCTTGCCGGATCCCACCCGTTACCGGTGAATGAATTGGCGGTGATCTGGCTTGGCACTTCGGCTATCATGCGCGCCTGATGGGACGGTAGCTCAGCTGGTAGAGCAAGGCCCTTTTAAGGCTTTGGTCCTGGGTTCGAGTCCCAGTCGTCCCACCATTTTAATCAATAACAACAAGTACTTACTGAACTGCGCAACCTAACAATAGTCTAAACACGGCTTTGACACGGCTTTAGAGGTAGGATTCGCGCCGTATCGCCACGACGTCGAAGCTGATTATCTTGTCCTCATTCAGGCACCGCTTCAACGCCACCACTCGCGACTTCTCAACGGTCCCGGTCAGCAAGAGCGGTCGCTCCACCTGGTATCGAGGGAGCGAATGGAACTCTCGCGCGATGGTAGAGCTGAGGGACCAACAGATGCCGGCCGCGTTGAACGCTCCGCACCCTCGATACACCATGATCGTCTGCGGCAGTCGGTCGAGCCGGTGGCGCTCGTCGTCGGTCATCATCTCCACCACCGGCCTCACCTCTCCGATCGCCGCGCGCAATTCGCTGATGTGCATGCTTGTGTTATCAGCCGCAGCCCAATACTGACCCAAGAGCGTCAACCACTCCCCCCTCGCCATAGGCTCGCGCAATCGCAGCAATTCGTCCAAGAGGGTATAGGTATCGATGAGGTCTGGGAAGTCATCTGCTCTGGCGATCCTGCACTGTATAAGTACGTGATCGCGTGGTGCGCGGATGCTGTACAGAACCCGGCGCACCGGCCAGGTGTGGTGCTGGTGTTGAAGGGGCCGCCCGGCACCGGCAAGGGAACGTTCGCGCATGCAGTAGGGAGTCTCTTCGGACACCACTTCGTCTATGCCGCTCGCTCTAGCCACGTCACCGGAAAATTCAACTCCCATGTGGCGAATAAGTTCTTGATGTTTGCGGACGAAGCTGTGTTCGCCGGAGACAGGCCCAACGAGGGCGCATTGAAGTCCATGATCACGGAGCGGGACTTGGCGATTGAATTGAAGGGCAAGGACGTGATCTACACCCGCAACCATCTCCGCATCATCATGGCCTCCAACCAGGAATGGGTGGTGCCCGCGGCGATTGGAGATAGGCGCTTCGCGATCATTGAGGTCAGTCCGCTCCGCATGCAGAACGTCAAGTACTTCGGAGCTATCCACGACCAACTCCGCGATGGCGGCGACGCCGCACCGCTACACCATTTGCTCACTTTCAATTTAGAGGGAATAGAGCTGCGTCAACTGCCTAGAACAAACGCTCGGCTTCAGCAACAATTATTGTCAATGCCGCCGATAGAAAAGTGGTGGTACGGACGGCTGCAATCGGGTGCGCCAACGGGACAGCGCGACGAGTGGATGTCGGAGCTGCCGGTCTCGGAAATGTTTGACGACTATGCGCAGGAGAGCGGCGTGGCTGGCGCCCGGCACCGAGGAGACATCACCCAATTCGGTATCACGATGTTCAAGCTAGTGCCTGGACTGGGCAAAGGCCGCACAAAGCCCACTCGGGGTGTGAGAGTGAACATCTATAAAATCCCGTCGCTGGCGGATTGCCGGGAGGCGTTCGCAAAGATGCTCGGCGGTGATGTACCTTGGCCCGAGGACGAAGAGGGAGGCGCCGACCGCGCGATCCAACCCATGTGAGGGCGCCCAACCTCAGTGCGGTTGTCGCTGAGGTTGACCCGAGGTTGGGCGCGGCGCGCAGCAAGGAATTCCTGCTCCGGACCAACCTACCCAACCTACCCAACCTCCAAAGAGATCTTAGGGAATAACACTATGCAGCGATCCTGGGGCAACCCGCCCCTCGACGAGCGCTTCTTGGGCATGTGACCCCGCGAATGTATGAACCAGGTTGGGTAGGTTGGTAGGTTGGCCTCGCACAATAAATACCAGCATATTTCGCGCCCAACCTCGGGCCAACCTAATGGTAGGTGATCCAAGCGTGCCGCCGGGCGAGGAACCGGCCACGATCCGGCTCGACACCGGACGCGTTCGGTAAGTTTATGTTTTGAATTCCCCACGATTGGCGCTTAATTCGCCTATGACCCACCCCGATATCCCGGCCGTAACCGGTGAAAACGACGAGCAGAGCCCTGCGGTAGCGCCCGAACCCCCGTCCGCGCGAGACCGGCGCGGACGATTTCAAAAAGGCGCTCCATCCGGGAACCCCAAGGGTCGGCCGACCGAATCGCACGAGATGAAGGAGCTAGCTCGCGACAAGAGCAAGGAGGCCATTGGGCGCTTGGTCTTCTGGATGCGGTCGGCCGATCCGACGGCATCCATCGCCGCCGCGAAAGAATTGCTATCGCGCGGATATGGCCGACCAGAACAGGGCATCACGCTGGACGCCGCCATCGCGAATTACACGCAGCCCTTTGCCGGTGCGGTCGAAACCGTTACCGGTCCGGTCGAGGCGATGCGCGCTTACCAGGAAATAATCCAGGGCAACCTCGATCCGCGCAGCGTCGAGATCGTCAGCGTCCACAAGGCCCTGGTCGCCCTCGATCCGCCGCCGGTTCGCCCGATCCCCACCCCGGCGCCGATCCCGATATCGCGTGCTGCACCAACAGGGGATGTGCAGGCACGGCGTCCGCCTGAACCCCGTACCGTAGACCAGGA
>JAYTXS010000177.1:0-6453 GCA_043742845.1 Gammaproteobacteria bacterium | reverse complement strand
GATTTAACCTCGGCGATGAGCCGGTCGGCACGGTAGTTGGCGAATAGACTCATTCAGTGCCTTCAGGTTGCACATCCCACGGCAGCCATGCATCGTCACCGTAAGTAGTGGAGCCGCCAGGGTCTCGATTTACAACATCAGATTATGCCACACCGCACGCACTTGTCCGCCTGCGGTACAATAAGCGCCTCATATGACTCAAGATACCGCCGCGGAAAACCTTATCCGCGAACACCTGCTCACTTATATCGATCCGTATCTCGCCCGGTCCCTTGGGGATGTCAAAGGTGTGTCGTCGGTCACGGTGGCGGGGGGAGTCCTGACGGTTGAGCTAGTCCTGGGCTTCCCCTGTGCAGACTATGTGGCCGAACTCAAGGCCGCGCTGCAAAACCACTTAGGGCCGCTGCTTGGAGCTGCAAGGCTGGATTTGAAGCTACGGGCGAACATCACGGCGCACGCCGTTCAGCGCACGCTCAAACCTCTCGAAAACGTCAAGAACATCGTCGCCGTGGCTTCGGGCAAGGGCGGAGTGGGCAAATCCACGACGGCAGCGAATTTGGCGCTGGCTTGGGCCGCTCAAGGAGCCAAAGTCGGCTTGTTGGATGCTGACATCTATGGCCCCAGCCAGCCGCTGATGATGGGATTGGCCGGCGCCAAACCCGCCAGCGTCGACGGCAAGCACCTGACTCCCTTGCGCGCGCATGGTGTCGAAGTCATGTCCATCGGCTTCATGATCGATCAAGAGCAGCCCATGGCGTGGCGCGGGCCGATGGTGACCCAGGCCTTGACGCAGCTGCTGGGAGATACGAATTGGGGCGAACTCGATTACCTCGTGGTCGATATGCCGCCGGGCACCGGCGACATCCAATTGACGTTGGCGCAGCGGGTTCCCGTGAGTGGCGCCGTCATCGTCACGACGCCGCAGGACATCGCCTTACTGGACGCTCGCAAGGGCCTGAAGATGTTCGAGAAGGTCGAGGTCCGCGTACTCGGCGTGGTGGAGAACATGAGCATGCATGTGTGCAGCCAGTGCGGCCACGTCGAGCATGTATTCGGCAGCGGCGGCGGCGGGCGGATGGCGGCTCAGTACGGGGTGCAATTACTGGGGGAGCTGCCCTTGGATATCCGCATTCGCGAGGATGCCGACGGCGGTTCCCCCACGGTCGTCTCCGAGCCCGACAGCGCGCGCGCCAAGGCCTATTTTCAGATGGCGCGCCGCACGGCCGCGCGACTGGCGACCTTGAACAAGGATTACAGCAAGGCATTCCCCAAGATCACGATAGAAGCGACGTAATGAGTATTAAGAGCGATAAATGGATCAGACGGATGGCTGAGTCACAGGGCATGATCGAGCCCTTTTCGCCGCAACAAGTCCGCACAGCGGACGGTCACAAGATAGTGTCTTACGGCACGTCGAGTTATGGGTATGACGTGCGCTGCGCCGAAGACTTCAAGATCTTCACCAACATCAATTCGACCATCGTCGATCCGAAGAGCTTTGACGAAAAATCTTTCGTGGATTTCAGGGGGCCGGTGTGCATCATTCCGCCGAATTCCTTCGTGCTGTCGAGTACCGTGGAATACTTCAGGATTCCACGCAGCGTACTCACAGTTTGTCTCGGAAAATGCCTCACGGGAGACACCCGGGTCGTGGACGCGGACACCGGGGGCTATGTGCCGATCACCGAGATGCGATTCGGCAAATCGACGCTGGCTCTGGATGACTGGCGGCTAAAGGCGGCCAAAGTCTCGGCGTTCATCCCTCAGGGACGCAAAGAGGTGTTCGAACTGCGCACGCGGGCCGGTTTGCGCATTCGCGCTACCGCGAATCATCCCTTTCGCCAGTTGAAGGGTTGGGCGCCGTTGAGCGACCTGCGTCCCGGCGATCGAATCGCCGTGGCTCGCGATATTCCTGTGTTCGGCAAAACTCCCATTCCCGACTGGGAAGCGAGTTTGCTGGGATTGATGATCTCGGAAGGGCAGTGTGATACGCCGGGGCACAGCCCAACTTACACGACGGCCGACCCCGCGATGGCTGCGCTGTTAAGGTCGAGCATCACGGACTCCGGCCTCGGCGTTGTCACTTACAAGGGGCGCTACGGTTATCGCATTGTCAATCATGAAGGCCGAGGAGGTGTGCCGGAACGCAATCGCGCTCATCTGTGGCTGAAAAAATGCGCCTTGAACACTGGAGCGGGAGAGAAGTTCGTTCCTCAATCCGTATTTACAGCGCCCGAGAATTCCGTGCGGTTATTTCTGCAGTCATTGTTCAGCGGCGACGGCAGTGTGTATCACACCAAAGCCGGTGTATTTCTCGAGTACTACTCCAAATCGCGCAGACTGATCGAAGATGTTCATCATTTGCTGCTGCGATTCGGCATCTTCTCGCTGATTCGCGAGAAGACCACCGCCATCGAAACGCGAGCCTGCAAGATCCAGATCACGGACAAGGATCAGATGCAGCGTTTTGCGCAGAGGATTGGCTTTACTCCTGGCTCGGTGAAGCAGCAAACACTCGACGCAGAAGTGCTGCCGATGATTCGCGCGCTGCCCCGCCGCAAGAGCAACTTTGACACATTGCCTCACGAGGCATGGCCCATGATCGGGATGGCGGCTCGCGTCGGTGGCACATCCTTGAGTGCGCTCAATATCCACGTGTCGCCGTGCCAGTCAGCGCCTTTTTCTGCGGCGGCCCGGGTGGCACTGGCCACCGGTGACAGGCATGTCAGTCCCCTCCACGACGGGCCGATGTGGGACGTCGTCGAGACGATCGAACCTGCCGGTGAAGAAGAAGTGTTTGATATTTCCGTGCCGGCGCTGCATAACTTCGTGGCCAATGGGCTCATTGTCCACAATTCGACGTATGCACGTTGCTTTAGCGGTGACACGCGCGTCGCATTGGTCGATGGCACGGCGCCCACTCTCGAGGAGATGGCCAGAAGACATGACTCGGGTGAGTTGTTCTGGGGCTATAGCATCCAAGAAAACGGCCGACTCATCGTAAGCTTGCTCGACGCGCCCCGATTCATTGGCCGAGACTCACTGCTGGAAATCGAACTCGACAACGGCGAGTGTATCCGCGCTACGCCCGATCACCAATTCATGCGACGCAACGGCCGCATGGTGGCGGCTCATACCCTCCGGCCTCGAGATTCGCTAATGCCGCTATACCGCGATCTATTTCGCGGCTATGAGATGGCATATCAACCTATCGACGGCTACTCATATCCCACTCACCGCTTGGCCGACGAGTGGAATCTTCGGAACAATATCTACGCAGAAATGCCCGGCAGCCATCGTCATCACATTGACATTAATCGGCGCAATAACAGGCCCACGAATATCGTCCGAATGGAGGCATCCGAGCATATCCGTCTGCATAACGGGGAAAGTTACGGTGAGGGTTTTGATTCTGTGGAACATGGGTCGGCGATCAGCGCATCTGTGAAAAGACGCGCTGAAGATCCGCAATGGCGTGAGCACTTCAGTCACGTTCAATCTATGAGGGCGGCACAGTTTTGGCGCGACGATCGATATGAGGAAATTCGCGAACGAATTCTCGAGGTACGGAGAAATCCGACTGATGCCTCTCGCGACGCACATCGGCGTGCCACGATCCAACGGTTTTCGAACCCCGAAGAGCTGGCGCGCCATTCACGCTCCATGATCAAAGCGTGGTCAGTAGATGACGGAAAGCGGCGGGGCATGCAGGCAGAAATCGCGCGGCGCATCAGGTTGCGCGCGGCAATCACCGAGGAAACCGTTCAGCGTGCACGCAATGATACCGGTTCCATCCGTGGCGCAGCCGCATTGCTCGAATGCGACCGCTCCGTGTTTCGACGATTTCCCGAAACAATAGCGAAATTCAGAGGCACGCCGGCTTATCGCAATCATAAGGTCGTTGCGGTGCGTGAGATCGCCGGCGATCACGATGTGTATTGCCTGACTGTTCCCGAAGCAGGAAATTTCGCGTTAGAGAGCGGCGTTTTCGTAAAAAATTGTGGAATAATCGTGAACGTAACGCCTTTGGAACCCGAGTGGGAAGGCCACGTTACTCTGGAATTCTCCAACACCACTCCGCTGCCCGCGAAAATCTACGCCAACGAAGGCGTGGCGCAGATGCTGTTCTTCGAATCCGACGAAGTTTGCGAGACTTCTTACAAAGATCGCGGCGGCAAGTACCAGGGCCAGCGCGGCGTGACTCTGCCTAAAACGTAGCCCGCCGAGAGCCCCCGATTTTCTTGTCTGCGTGCCTAGCGCTTCAGCGTCTTGATCCGCATGGCGAATTCCAGCTTGCCGTCGCGAGTTCGTTCGGCTTGCACGGGTATAAATCCTAAGGACGGTGCAAACCACATGCGCAATAGGCGGTTGTTGCCGGCGCGCTGACTGGACACGACGACGGTGTCGAGTGGCCCTAGGGCGGTTCTGATTTTCGCGGGGCCTTCAATCGTGTAAATGAATTCCTTTACCTGATCCTTGTCGATGATCTGGAAAGTCTTCGGCAGATTGTCTCGTTTCAAATCCAGCATTACTTCGACTTGGATGGACATGACATCCTGAGTCCCCTCCTTCAACTTCAAGTCGATCGGCTTGGTTTCGGATGTGCCGCGGACTCGTCCTGCGTCCCAATCGAAATCCAGATCCACGCTGGATGAACCGTCCACCGCTCGGTACTTCATCGGTCGCACATGATCGGCGTCGATGCCGAACCAGCTTTTCTGAATCAAATCGTCGCGGTACACCAGCCGAAAGATGCCGTGGGCGGTGATCGTCCAGGTGTAGATGTATCGACCGTGCTCAGTGTCTTCCTTGAGTTGCAAATCGCTGGTGCCGACGTTGATGGTTTTCCAGTCGGCTTGATAGTGGGCGGCGAAAGGTGCGAGAGCGTCGTCGGCGCAGAGGGCCGGTGCGGCCATGAGCGCGAGCGACAGCGTAGCGACTCCCCGAACTATCATCGAATGTCCCCTCATGTGTCCGCACCGGTAAACTGCACGGGCTCGCGCAGTGCGGTGTCGTCGAGCCAAGCCTGCCCCGCGGCGAAATGCAGACGACCCTGGCAAAACCAGCGGACGGCGAGCGGGTAGATGCGGTGCTCAATAATCTGGACACGCAGCGCCAGGCTCGCCTCGTCGTCGCTTGCCGTCACCGCAACGCGCCCCTGAATGATGGGCGGCCCACCGTCGAGTGGCTCCGTCACGAAGTGCACGGTGGCGCCGTGCTCCGGGTCGTGCGCTTCGAGAACTCGCCGATGCGTGTGCAGCCCCGGAAATTTCGGCAGCAGCGAAGGGTGAATGTTCAATATCTTTCCCGCGAAGCCGACAACGAACTGTGAGGACAAAATGCGCATGAATCCGGCGAGCACGAGCAGCGATGGCGAGCAGCCGTGGATTGCCGCGGCGAGGACCGCATCATAGGCGGCGCGATCCACGCCGGGATCGGCAGCGATCGCCCGCGCGGGAATACCGAATTGGGCGGCGATCCTTAGTCCCGCCGCATCGGGTTGGTCGGAAAATACCTGAGTGACCGTGTAAGGCGAATCGGCGTCGTGGCTGCGCTCGATGAGCGCGCGCATGTTGCCGCCCCGTCCCGAAATGAGGATGACGATCGGCTGCCGCGGTTGCCCGTCGTTCAAGCGATGACGACGCCGCGGTCGCCGGCGCGCACTTCCCCGATGATCAGCGCTTCCTGGCCCATTTCGCAAAGCAGGGCGATGGCGCGATCAGCATCGCTTCGCTGCAGGTGAACCGTCATGCCGATCCCGCAATTGAATACGCGATACATTTCCGTGTCTGCAACCTGGCCTTCGCGCTGCAGCCATTCGAACACTGCTTCGCGGCGCCAGGAATTGCGCTGCAGAACGACTTCCAATCCCTCGGGCAGCACTCGCGGGATGTTCTGCACCAGGCCGCCGCCCGTGATGTGCGACAGGCCGTGGACCGGCAGCTCCGCGATCAGGCGCAGCAGGGGTTTCACGTAGATGCGCGTGGGGGTCATGAGGCGGTCGATGAGGCTCACACCGTCTAGAGAGGTTTTTGGATCGGCGCCGGAGACTTGCAGTATTTTTCTGATCAGCGAGAAACCGTTCGAGTGCGGCCCCGAGGAGGGCAGTCCGAGCACCACGTCGCCGGCGCGCGTTGCGGATCCGTCGATGATGGCGTCCTTTTCCACGATGCCCACGCAGAATCCGGCCAGATCGTAATCCTCGCCATGGTACATGCCCGGCATCTCGGCCGTTTCACCCCCGACCAGAGCGCAGCCCGCTTGCACGCACCCCTCGACGATCCCGGCGATGAGCCGCTCGCCCACGCCGACGTTGAGTTTGCCGGTCGCGAAATAGTCGAGAAAGAACAAAGGTTCTGCGCCTTGAACCACGACATCATTGACGCACATGGCCACCAGATCGATGCCCACGGTGTCGTGCCGCTGGGTGTCGATCGCGAGGCGCAGCTTGGT
>JAYTXS010000176.1:0-4174 GCA_043742845.1 Gammaproteobacteria bacterium | reverse complement strand
CACCCAGGCTCGGATGCTTCAGCGCGTATTCGACGGTCGCCTGTAAGTATCCGAGCTTGCTGCCGCAGTCGTAACGCTTGCCTTCAAATTCGAAGGCGTAGACGGGTTCCCGCTTCATGAGTTGCGCGATGCCGTCGGTGAGTTGAATCTCGCCGCCGGCACCCTTGCCGATCTTGGCGAGATCCTCGAAGACCGAGGCGGTAAGCAGGTAGCGTCCGACAACGGCGAGCGTGGACGCGGCTTTGTCGGGCTTGGGCTTCTCGACGATATGCGACATCTTGCCGACGCGCGGAGCGACCTTGCGCTCGAGCGTAACGATGCCGTACTTATCCGTGTCCTGCTTCGGCACATTCTGCACGCCGAGCACACTCGAGCCGTGCGTCGCGAATACCTCAACCATCTGCTTCAAGCACGGCACTTCGGCATCGATCAGGTCGTCGGCGAGGTGAACCATGAAGGGCGCCTCACCCACCACCGGTCTCGCGCACAGCACCGCATGCCCAAGGCCGAGCGGCGCGGGCTGACGAATGTAGATGCAGGACGCCCAACTCGGCAGAATCCCGCGCAGAGTGTCGAGCAAGTCCTGCTTGCCCTGGGCCTGCAGTACGGCCTCGAGCTCGGGATTGCTGTCGAAGTGATCCTCGATGGCCCGCTTGGAGCTGCCAGTGATGAACACCAAGGTATCAGCACCGGCCGACAGCGCCTCATCGACCGCATATTGGATGAGCGGCTTATCGACTACGGGCAGCATCTCCTTGGGGCTTGCCTTGGTCACGGGCAGGAATCGCGTGCCTCGTCCGGCAACGGGGAATACGGCAGTCTTTACGGCTTTATGTAACATCCGGAAATAATAACGGATTTCCCCGGCGGGCGCCGTCGGACAATTCTGACATTTTGCGCCTCGAGGCCTAGCGCAACTTGACGATGGCGTAGGCCTCGAAGCTGGCCCAGGAATGACAGGCCGGGCAATGCCAATAAAAGTTACGGCCGGCAAAGCCGCATTCGATGCAACGGTATTTCTCAGCATTTGCCAATAGAGCCCCGATCTCGCGGACCGTACGCGAATCGTGCTCCGGGTCCGCCCGCCACACCGCCTTGAGCGTCGGGTCCTGCGAAAACACGCTTTCGATCGAAGCGCGCAACGGCTCTGCATCCACCAGGCCGGCGGCGATAGCGGCAAACACCAGACGCTTCAATTCTCCGATGTCATGCGACTCTGCCTGCGCCACGAGTTCGGCGAGCAGACCATCTCGCGCCCCCGGACCCACGAGGTCGAGCAGGTGCGGCAATTCCTCCTGCAACAACTCGGGTGCTTCGGTGAGTGCCTGGCGCAGCAGGCGCGCCGCCATTGGCGTCTGCCCCTCGGCCTGCGCAATCCGTGCCCGCAGCAACGCCGCGCGCGGGAAGGGCGAGATCTGCGCACGCGCTTCGCGCAACAGCTGCCGTGCGCCTGCGTTGTCGCCGCGTTCCATGGCAAGCATGGCAAGCTCGCACAGGTAGTGCGCGGCTATTTTGCGCGGCGGCGGCGCCTTGATCCGCTCCATCTGCCGCAAGGCACCCAGTGCTTGCTGCCAATCGTGTTGGCGTTCATAGACGAGACGCAGCGCATCGAGGGCGCTGGCCCGCAGGCGCGGCACCTCGCTCACCTGCTGAAATAGACCTTCGGCGCGATCCAGCAGGCCGGCGCGCAGGTAGTCCTGTGCCAGCGCGAGCAGCGCCTGTTCACGATGCTCCGGCGCCAGGGTGGCGCGCGCCAACAGGTTTTGATGGATGCGGATGGCGCGTTCCACTTCCCCTCGCCTGCGGTACAAGGAGCCCAATGCGAAGTGGGTCTCGATCGTATCGGCGTTGGCATCCATCAGCTTCAAGAACATATCGAGCGCCCGGTCGGGCTGCTCGGTCACGAGATAATCAAGACCGGTTAAGTAGTCCGGATGCAGCTGTTTGAGAGAAACCGGCCAGCGTTTTCCCCAGCCGAAGTGCCCGGCGAGTATGCCAAGCACCAAAGCCGCGACCACCAGAGCCCAGGTCAGCAGCGATAAATCGGTCATCCGCCGCCTGCAGGAAAGTGGGTCGCGCTAGTCGCGGATCGGCTGATCCGCGCCGTCGTTGACCCGTTCGCGCAGGTCTTTGCCTGGCTTGAAATGCGGGACATGTTTGCCGGCGAGTGCGACAGCCTCTCCCGTCTTGGGATTGCGTCCCTGCCGCGGTGGCCGGAAATGCAAGGAGAAGCTTCCAAACCCGCGGATCTCGATGCGCTCGCCGGTTGCGAGCGCGTCGCTCATGATTTCCAGCAGCTGCTTCACGGCGAGTTCTACGTCCTTCGCCGGTAAGTGCTTCTGTTTCGCCGAAATGATCTCAATGAGTTCCGATTTCGTCATTATCGATCCGTGGGCATCACTAGACATACTTAAGAGGGCAAGCGCAGCGATAGAATCGCCGCGCTTAAGCCTTGGTCCCTCAATCCTGGCCGGAGATTTGCTCTTTGAGTAGATCTCCTAAGCTGGTTCCGGTCGGTGAATCGGTCCGATAATTCTGCATCGCCTCTTGTTCCTCGTGAATATCCTTAGCCTTGATCGACAGCGAGATGCTGCGGCCCTTACGATCCACTCCGGTAAATTTGGCTTCGATTTCCTCACCGACCTTGAGCAGCAGACGTGCGTCTTCCACCCGGTCGCGCGATAGTTCGGAAGCCCGCAGCTGGCCGTCCACGCCGTTGCCCAAGTCGATCACCGCGCCCTTCGCGTCGACCTCTCGAACCACGCCGGTGACGATGGTGCCCTTCGGATGCTCGGCGATATACGCGGAGAACGGATCCTTCGCGAGCTGCTTGATGCCTAAGCTGATGCGTTCACGCTCCGGATCGATGGACAACACCATCGCATCGACCTGCTGTGCCTTCTGATAGCTGCGTACGGCCTCTTCGCCCGGCATATCCCACGAGATGTCCGATAAATGCACCAGACCGTCGATGCCGCCTGCCAAGCCGATGAAAATACCGAAATCGGTGATCGACTTGATCTGGCCGCTGACCTTGTCGCCGCGATTGTAGTTGTCGGAGAATTCCTTCCAGGGGTTTGCCTTGCACTGCTTCACGCCCAAACTGATGCGGCGCCGCTCCTCGTCTATGTCGAGCACCATGACTTCGACTTCTTGACCGACGTGAACGACCTTGGCGGGGTTCACGTTCTTGTTGGTCCAATCCATCTCGGAGACGTGCACCAGGCCTTCGACGCCTTCCTCGATCTCCACGAAGCAGCCGTAGTCGGCGATATTGGTGACCTTGCCGAACAGACGGGTGTTGGCCGGATAGCGCCGCGCAATGTTCTGCCACGGATCCGCGCCCAATTGCTTCAGGCCGAGCGACACACGCTGACGTTCGCGGTCGAACTTCAAAATCCGTACGTCGATTTCTTCTCCGACCTTGACCACTTCGGAAGGATGCTTGACACGCTTCCAAGCCATGTCGGTAATGTGCAGCAATCCGTCGATGCCGCCCAGATCCACGAAGGCGCCGTAGTCGGTGAGATTCTTCACCACACCCTTGACCGCCGCACCCTCCTGCAAATTATCCAGCAGCGCGGAACGCTCGGCGCTGTATTCCTGCTCTACGACAGCGCGCCGCGACACGACCACATTGTTGCGCTTCTGATCGAGCTTGATGACCTTGAACTCAAGCGGCTTGTTTTCTAGGTAGGAGGGATCTCGCACCGGCCGAACGTCGACCAGCGAACCCGGCAAGAATGCGCGCACGTTGTCGATCTCGACCGTGAATCCGCCCTTGACCCGGCCGGTAATGATACCGATCACTACCTCTTGCTTTTCGAAGGCTGTCTCGAGCCGCGTCCACGTTCGGGCGCGCTTGGCCTTTTCCCGCGATAGGCGGGTTTCTCCGGAACCGTCCTCGACGCTGTCCAACGCGACCTCGACGGTCTCGCCGACAACGACTTCGATTTCACCTTTTTCGTTCTTGAATTGGTCCGCCGGAATCACCGCCTCGGACTTCAGTCCGACGTTGACGATGACGTAGTCTTGGCCGACTTCGACGATCAATCCATTAAGGATGGTGCCAGGACGAATGCGCTGGCTCGCGATGCTCTGTTCGAACAGTTCCGCAAAACTTTCTGTCATGTTCTCTCTATAAGACTATTCCCTAGCACTCATCCCTTGTGCC
>JAYTXS010000175.1:0-20713 GCA_043742845.1 Gammaproteobacteria bacterium | reverse complement strand
CCGCGAGTACTGCGGTAAACGAAACCGCGAACGGGCTCGTGCTTAAAATGCGAGCTTCTTTTCTTTTCATGACGTCCCTTGTCTTAATCTTGGGCCGTTTTCACTGTCGAACGTTGATTCCGCCGATCGACTCCTGCCACTGGCGACGTAGCCCGCTGGTCGCAAACGTCCGCTTAGTGCCGAATCGGCAGCGGCTCCTGTTGCGTGACGCAGTGGATACCGCCACCGCCGTTGCCGATGAAATCGATGTCCAGCTGTTCGATTGCGTAGCCGTGATAGAGCTCCGCCAAGGTTGCCTTCGCTGCCGCATCCGCATGTTCGTCGCCGAACTGCGGTGCGATCATCGCGCCGTTGCACACATAGTAGTTCGCATACGATGAGACGAAGTCAGGACTCTTCTGGCGGATGGCTTCGCGTGACGGACCGGCAATCTTGGATACTTTCATCGCAGCGCCAAGCGCGTCTGTGGCCGACGCCAGTGTCCGGTACTGGTCACGTGCGTCCTTCGACCAGAGGTCCATGTAGGCGTCGGGGGGCCACTGTACGAAGACTTCCCCAACCTTCAGGAAGCGCGAGGTTGCATCAACATGATCGTCAGTGATGTCCTTGCCGGCGATACCTTTGAACCAGATGACCTTCGAGGCGCCGAACGCGGTCGTCAGTGCCGATTCGACCTGCGCGTACGTCATACCCTTGTTGCGATTGGTATTGACGATGCTGCTAGAGGTAGCGAGCAGCGTGCCGCCGCCGTCGGTCTCGATTGCGCCACCCTCAGCTGTAATACCTGCGGCCGTGAATGCCAATCCCAGGTGAGCCGCGACGCGAGACGCGAAGAGCGCATCGTTCGCATGGGGCTGCTTGCCGCCCCAGCCGTTGAAATTGAGGCCGATGGCATCGAGGTGCCCCATTGCGTCGATCCGGAAGATCGGGCCGCTGTCCCGCATCCAGCAGTCATCGACCGGGATCGAGCCGATCACCTCGACCGACGCACCGCACTGGTTTCGCGCCGAGGCCACGCCATCCAGGTCCGCTTGTGCGGTACGCTGTCAAGAGGAACGTGCAGGGACGGGATCACCCCCGTTGCCCTTGCGCCGCCGATGCCACTCCCGATCAGCGTGGCCGACAGTCCGGCGACAGACTTGAGTACCTTGCGACGGGAAACAGGACCGGTAGTCATGGTTCGACGATGGCCTTGAGGGACGCCGACCCGTCAGGTGAGGGCACCGAGTCGCCGCAAAGGTGGGCGATACCGTGTGGACGGACTTCAGCCATCATGGAAAATCCAGCATCGCTTGCATCAGCTTACGTTTTTGGCAGCTGCAGCGGTGCCAGCTTGACGAGAAAGCCTAACGCCGCCAGCACCATAACGTAATACGCCGTCACGGCATGGCTGGGCGCTGCCGGCAAGTCTTTGGTGAACACACGGTAGGCGGCACCGGCTGCCACCAAGAGAAACAGGGGTTGGGCAAAATAGGCTGCGAATACCACCGCCGCGGCCGACAGAATGATGCGATCGGTTTTATCGAGCGCAGTGATGGCGCGTCCTCCATCAAGCACCCAGACGGGAATCAAGTTCAACACGTTAAGCATCGCCGACAAGCTAGCGAGGCCAACCCAAAGGGCGTCGCCCGTGTCGATCCACAACAAAGCGCACACCGCCGCACCGATGCAGCCAGCGAGAGGTCCAGCTAAGCTTACGAAGGAACGCGTCTCTGTCGATATCCCAAGTGCGTCCCATCGCACATAGGCTCCAAGTCCTGGGAGAAACACCGGCATGTCTGCCGGCAATCCGCGACGCTTGATATCGATGAAGTGGCCCATTTCATGGACCAGAATTAGTATCGCAAAACCGATGCCGAACTTCATGCCATACAGTGCCCAGTAAAAGGCCACGAATGTCCCGAGGCTGAGCAGAAATTTCAGCTTGAAGAGGGTAAGCAGAAATTTGCCTTTGGCGAGCAGAATGATCAACGGCGCAAGCGGCCCGAACTTTTTGGCCCAGGTATGGCTTGCACCGATTGCCGGAACGCTCAGTGACGATGCCTCGAGGCGCTTCGCGCTCGCCCGAATCCATAGCGCTTGTGCTGAATCCGGCGGCAGCAACTTAAGTGCGCTTAGCCAATCGGCACGCGCCTCAATACTCTTTCCGCGTTCCTCATGCTGTCGCGCGCTGGCCGCGAGTTGCTCGAGCGTTACAGCGTGCACCAGTGCATGGCAGTTGCCGCATGTCATGGCTCCAGGTGTTAAAGCCCCCTGACAGCGGGGACACTCCTGAATCCGCTCAGAGGGGTGGGAAGCCATATTTTTGATGCCGGCGTCTTAGATAACCGTCCCGGGGACGGCGTCATTAATGGGCCCAACGATGTCCAGGGTCTTGGCGGCGGTGATCCGCCACGCTATGCGAAGACCGACGAACAGGATGACGAGGCCAATAATTCCGTGCAAGGGATCGGCAAGTTCGAGGAACGGCGACGCCAATCCAACGAGCGCCAGGACGCCAACAGCCTTGACCGGGTCCAGCTTCGGCGAATGGACGGTTGACGAGTCGCTCGATTGAGTCTTGTGCTGCGCGCTCCGCTGTTTCATTTGGTGCGAGATCAAGATCGGAACAGCCGATAACGAAACGGCCATGTACGTCAGCATTGCGGCGGCCACCTGGTAGCGGCGCCCGGCGGCCCCTTTAGAACCCAAGATGATCGCTTTGCCGACGATGTAGCCGACAGCGAGTGAAACGAGGCCGGCCGCCAATCCTGTGGCCAAGGTGAATGCAACGTAAATGCTAAATCCCAGGATGGCGCCGCCGACACCGAACGCGATCCCGCGCACATAGATTGAGTGTGAGTCTTTCGGTAGCCGTTGTTGGATTTGTTGAGTGCAATTCGTGCATGCCAATGCGCCATTCACACGGTAGTGGGGGCTACCAACGGGCTTTCCGCAAGCCTTGCACAGGGCCTCGCCAGGCTGGCCTGAATATTCCACTGTCGCGAACTGAGGCACTCCGTCGCTCATTTTCCCTCCACGAACTTAATGATATCACGTGCACCGGTGGCGCCGTCAGCCCAGCGGCAGGTTGTGAGGCCGGACCAGCAGATGCCAGTCCTGGTGCTCCTCGAGTATCAGCGCCATCGCCGCTTCGATGGACGCCTTGAGCGCAGTGAGGTCGCTGCCGACCGAGTGTGCATCGGGGAGGGCGGCGCGGATGCGCTGCATGGCGCCTTGCAGTTCGGCGACTAGGCGCTCGGAGGTGGTGCCGAGGCGATACGCCTCGGACTGCGCCAACGCACCGTGAAGGGAGGCGCCGAGCGCGGGGAAGAAAGTCGTCACCAACGATAGCCACAGCGAATGTACCGCCAAGTGCGCCAGCGCGCCGACAGCCGTGAGTGCGAATAGGGTGGTATTCAATTTATGTACGCGGTGCTGAAGCGCATGCTGCTTGTGCGCAATGCTGTAATGGTAATGGCGCTGCTGATCCAGAATGTCGATGGTCCATCGCGCATAGCTTTGGACGAATGCGGGGTCGGACCAAGCGTTCACGAGCAGGGTTCGCGCCAGCGGCTCATTCTGTGCGCAGAGAGTCTCTACATCGTCCGCGCTGCGCAGGTGTTGCCCCGGATCGAATACGCGTAAGTACCAATTGGCTGCCGGCGCAAGATTGGAATCGTCGGCCTCATCATCAAAGTTGAGGAGCGGCGCGAGCATGGGGAGGTACCAGGCCAGCTCGGCGGTGGTGCGCGCGCGAAGCCACTGGGCCTGCCAGTTGCGCCGGTGACCCAGCCAGTAGATGGTGCTGACAGCGCCGATGATGCCCAGCTCGCCGATGGCCCACAGGCCGGCAAAGGGATGCAGCGCGTGATTGGCGCTGTCCCAGCCCAGTGCCAGGGGCATGACCGCGAACAACACGGCGACCGAGCTCAACAGGTAAATTGCCCAGAAGCCGCTGCGATAGCGATGACCGTAATGAATGGCGCGCTCATCGAATCGCCGATGTGCGGGCGCAATAGCTTCGATGAGCGGCTGCAGCGCCGGGGGCGCTTGCGGCACCGGCGCCGGCGGCAGCGATTCGATGTGCGCACCGATCAGCAACAGGCGTTGAATGAACTGATGTAGCGCCATCTTACGGGTCAGTCCGCGACTTCATAAGTCGTCGCAAAGATGGCCTCAGACACGATCCCGAGACTGCCGTCACCATAGTCGACCAGCCATTCGCCGGGCCGTCCGGTCAGGCGGGATATGCCATCCGCCAACAGCACTTCAAACGGCTCCGTCATAGGCACCGCAATGATGCGATTGGGCAGGCTCGCGTAACGTCCCGACTCGCCTGCGACTGTTGGCGCAACGGGCCGATACTTGTCGGGAAACCGCGCTCGCGACACCCGCCAGTGTTCGCCGGCCGTTCCCGTGACGATGGCATCCCCCGGGGCAGCATGGACCAGTCCTTCGGGCGTTTGCACCGTACAAGCGATCGATGTGAATTGCACGTCGATTTCACGGGACAACTTGCGTGCATGCACGTGGCGCGGATGGTCACTGATCAGACTCGAGTAGCCGCGTTGGCCGGTCGAGATAAACACAGGCAACACCGCCGGGCTCAATTAAGCGCCACGCTGCGCCACGTTGATCAGCCCGCGCCATAGGCGTATATCGTGCAGCTCGCGCAGCGCCGGGGGTGCGGCGTCAATGAGCGCGGCAGCCTCCTTCAACAGCGACGCGCGCCGGCCCGGATCGGTGAGCGACTGGGCATACAGGGCGGCGGCGAGTTCGGCGGGCTGCCAGACGTCGCCATGATTATGAGTCTTGAGTTCTCGCTGATACTGCACCACCGGTGCAATCTCCCGCGCGGCTTCAGCCAGCTTACCTTGCTTGGCGAGAGCCATGGCCAGCCAGGTGGAGACTTCCCGCAAGCTGCGCTGGTCGCTAGTGCCTTCCGTCCACCATTGCTTGCGCGCCGCCAGAGCCTGTCGCTCGGCCTGCTCGGCGGCGGCGTAGTTGCCGAGCAAGTAGTCCGCACGCCCCGCGGCGTGCAGCCCGAAGTAGGCCGTGATGGCCACCTGGTTTGCCTGGAAGGTACCGACCGTTTTTGCCCCTTGCAGTTGCTGGACGGCACTTTGCGCCATGCGCCGTGCCTCGGCGAAGTTGTCGCGCTCCAGCAGCAGCGTCGCGCCGGCGGTGGTCAACATATTCTCGATCAGGTGGGGCGCGAGGCTTCCAGGCGGCTCGCTAACCCGGAGCCGGTCGAGAAAGGGCCCCTCGGCTGCTATGGTGGCTGAGGCTCCTGCGGCGTCGCCCATCTGCGCTTGTGATGTGGCAAGGCCGAGCGCGTTCGCTGCCTGGGTGATGGCGAAAGCGGCACCGCCGTGCGCCGCTCGGCCAAAATCGTCGATCGCCTTCACGTAGTAAGGGATGGATTCGCGCAAGCGACCTGCCGCCCAGAGAGCATCCCCAATTTCCAGTTGCGCGACCCCCAAATTATTGAGGCTGGCGACGTTGTGCGGATCCAGTTGCAGCAGGGTCTGCGATGTCTGCTCATCGAGCTGCGCAGTGTGAAGCATCTCAACAGGGTCCAAAGCGTTCTGCGCCAACGTGCCGAGCCCACTGGAGGCGACTTGCTTGGCGTGCAGCGCCAGACGGTAGCCTGGGCGCAGCGCGAGCACCTGATCGGCGACTGAGAAAACCTCACTACCCACGCGCCGCGCGTCGGCATCGCGCCCCATGGCCACCAGGCTGGTCGTGAGCCATGCGCCCGCCTCGGCGTGGTACGCGGCCATGTCCACGTCGGCGAGATCGCGTGCGCCAAGGTCTTGGGCGAGCTGCATGGCGTGTTCAAGGATCGGAATTCCGGCCGCGCCTTGATTCGAGCTTGCATCCTCAAAACCGGCGCGCACCAGAGTCTCGACATAGGCGCGGCGCGCTGCGACGGAGGCGCCGGGCGCTTCGGCGATCGGACGCAGGACGGCGATTGCCCGCTGTTCGGTGATGGGGCCCGCCGCGTCGTTACGGTTTTCGAGAATCTGCGCCTGCGTCCCGTATCCCAGTGCCAGCGCTATCGCTGTGGCCTCGGAGTGATCTCCCTGATTGCGCAGCTGCTCCAGCAGCTCTACGGATTCGTTGGCGCTCTTCATCGCCGTGTCCAGATCGCCGAGCTGGCGATTGGCGCGCGCGAAGTACTGCATAGCCAAGGCGCCGTTGCGAATAGTCTCCGCGCCCTGCAGCGGTGCCGGCAGCGAATGGAAGTACTCGATTTGCCGCTTGGAAAACTCTTGGATCATATTGATGCGGCCGAAACTCTGCAGCTCGCGCACGAAGTCGTCGCTCAGATAGCCGAGCAGGTGCTCAGCGCCGGCGCGCGCCTGTTCAGCCTGCGCACGGGTCTCCAAGGCTAGGTGCTCGGCACGCTGCGCGCGCTGCGTGCTCAAGTAAGCGAACAGAGCCGCAACCACCGCGGCGGCAGCGAGCACGATGCATCCGGTGGCTATCTGTCTTGCCCGCACCAGCGCGCGTCGTGTGGCGAGCTCGCGTTCGTGCTGTTCTGCCAGCAGCCGCTCGGTGGCCTCGCGCGACTCGCGCTCGCGCCGCATATCGCGGCTTGTCCTGACCACGCTGCAGAGCACATCGTGGGTGAGTTCGACCCGGCGCATATCCAGACGCTCCTCGATGCGCAGCAGCCGGCGATTGACGAGGATGGCCAGTGTGCCGGGAGCCGCGCCGGCGGCCTCGAAGCGCGACAGAAGCCGCTCCTCGGCGATGTTCTCGCGAAAGCCCGAGCTCGTAAGCAGTTCATCTTCGATCACTTGGCGCACGGCGGCCGGCTGATCGGCCAGCGAGCGTTCGTAGAAATTACTCAGAATGCTGGCGTGCGAACCGGCGAGCAGGTCGAGCGATATCTCATCGCGCCCCTCGGCGATGCGCATGTCATTGAGTTCACGGCAAATCAAGCTCAGCAGCGAGGGCTCGACTTCGGCGTGCGCGAGCTCTGCGCCGCCCGCAACAAAGCGCACGATGGCAGCCGCGACTTCCTCCGTGACCAGCCGCTTGCCCGGTAGCAGTACCGCGGCGAGGGCTTGTTCGCCGTTCATGGGCGCTAGTCGCAGCCGGTTCTGCGAAATGCTGGGCATGGCCTTCTTCAAACCTTCGAGCGGCGCAAGATAATCCTCGCGCAGCGCAATCAACACCCGATAATCTCCGCGGGCGAAATCGAATCGCTCGGCGCCCGACTCGTCCTCGTCTAGCTTGGCCTCGAGAGATTTAGGCGGGCGGTTCTCAACCAAATCGGACAGCTCTTCGATGAAGCGCGCCGCGCGCGTGCGGCCGAACTCATCGCTTTGCGCCAGGGTAAAAATCTCCTCGAACTGATCGAAGATCAGCAAGGGAATGAGGGTGGCGCCGGACTCGTCGCGCAACACGTCATCGCGGTGATGCAGGAATTCCCAGAGCGATTCCCCGTCGATAGCGACTCCGGTCTGGGACCACTCGCCTGAGCGGCGCGCGCTGCGCAGGATGGCCTGCTTGATCTGCTCGGCGGGCTCCGGAGATTCCTTGCCGTAGTCGATGCGTACGTATACGGGGCAGTACCCTTGCGCCCGCAGCCGTGGTACCAGCCCGGCGCGTAGAATGGAGGTCTTGCCCAGGCCCGACTGGCCGAACAATACGGTGAGTAGCTTGCGCTGCACCCGGCGCGCCAGTTCGGCGACCTCATCCTCGCGACCGAAGAAGTACGCGCGGGTATCTTCCGTGAACGAAGCCAATCCCAGCCAGGGATTGCGTTCGTCCACCGCTGTTGCGGTCGGGTCGATCACTGTGAGCGCGCCCGCATAAAGTCCATCAGTCGCTGCGCAAACTCAGGCGGCACCTGTCCGCCCGGCAGCTGCGTGAAATGCAGCGCCTTGAATTTGTCGGGCACCAAAGCCTCGCCGCCGTGGGTGGCATCGACGCTCACGGGCAGAATGAACAGCGCGCCGTCGGCCATGTTGCGCACCCGGTCCATGGCATAACTCCATTCGCGCCGAAAGTAGCCTTCCAGCCGACGCTGCGTGTTGGCCGAGACCACCGGGATGAAGTAGGAACAGCGCGCGATATTGCGCTGGATCTTGCGATCGTAGTCATCGCCCACTTCCAGCCGGTCCATGTCGAACCAGGTGGTGATTCCCGCGGCTTCCAGACCTGCCTTGATCTGCTGAACCGCGGCCAGGTCCTCGCGGGCGTAGCTGATGAATACCGCGTTGTCCGGCATTTCACGCGCCGGCGGCAGGAAGCGTGCCGTCGTGGAACCGGCGTGGGTGGCGGCCGGCTTGCGGCGCGCTTGCCAGCGCTCGTGCAATTCCTCGACGAAACGCTCTGCTCCGATGTAAATCCGGGTGCGGACGCTCACCTGCTGCAGGAAGGACATGAGGCGATCGTCCTCGCTGCTGTGATTATCGGCGAGCACCTCGCCTACATCGCGCGGGTCCGACAGGCGCTGGCGCTTGGCCATCCGCAGGAACAGGCGCGCCAGCCAATTGGTGAAATTGCTGCCGATGAATAGCAGGTGGTTGTGCTCCAGTTCGTGGAACAACTTCTCCGGCGCCAAGTGCTCGCTCTGCAGAGCACAGATGTACTCCAGCAGATCCTCATCCGAGATTACATAAGTGGGCGAGGCGGACACTTTGCCGAATAGATGGTAGACCACCGGTCGCTGCAGCTTGTCCCGTTCCGTGGGCAGATCGATCACCCGATTGGGCGCATAAGACAGCACGTCGGTGGAGGGCGCGCCGTTGAAGCGCTCCTGGTTGATCGCGGCCTCGAGCAGGGAATCGAAGGTGGTGGACACAAACAGATCGAAATCGGTGATCGCGGCCAGGCGCCGCAGGGCCTGCGGAGGCTCAAAATTCGCTTCCTTGATGATGCTGCGCATGCGCACGTAGGCTTCTTCGCGCCGTCCGCGGGCGGACAGGAACCAACACACCACGTCATTGAGCGTGTAGGGCTGGGGCAACTCGGCAATATTGACGTTGAGCCGGCCGGCAAGCTTTTCCGCCACCCAATCCAGCAGCAGGCGCGGGCCTCGATCGGTGTTGACCAGCAGTAGTTCCGGCCCGACGATGGGTATGACGCGCCGTTCCTCGATGAAGCTCAGCAGGTCATCCCAGGCATCGTCGTCGAGAGTTGTCATCAGCGCCGTTGCGGCAGAGCCAGTACTCATCCGGTGATTCATCCTCGCGCAGCTAGCAAAGCATTCTGCCGCACAGCATTATATCGTAAACTGCGGCTGCCCATGATCAAACTCCTCTCGCGCCTGCCTTTGAGGGCGCTGTATGGCTTGGCCTCGTTTCTATACTTGCTCGCGTTCTACGTGGTGCGGCATCGGCGTCATGTGATTTGCGAGCAGATCGAGAAGGTGTTTCCGAAAGCGAGCAGGGCCGAGCGCGAACTCATTCATCGGAGCTACGTCAAGAATTTCTGCGACGTCATGGTGGAAGTGCTGAAGTCGGTGTCGATCCCCGCGGCGGATCTTTGCGCCCGGGTGCGGATCGTTAATTGGGAGGTCCCGAAGGGCTATCTCGATGCCGGTCAATCTCTGATCTTCGTGACATCGCACCTCTGCAATTGGGAATGGCTGCTGCACGGGGTCGCATTGCAGCTGGGCTATCCTGTCGATGCTGCTTACAAGCCCTTGCACGATCAATGGGCCGAGCGGCTGATGTTGAAGGTACGCTCGCGCTTCGGCGCCCGGTTGGTGCCTGCCAAGGAATTGTTGACGGATTTCATGAAAAGACGGGGAATCGTGCGCGCAGTGGGCATCAATGCCGATCAAGCTCCGGTATCGACGGACCAGCGCTACTGGACGCAGTTTCTCGGTCAAGACACGGCGTTCTACATCGGTGCGGAGCAAATTGCCCGCGGCATGCGCCTGCCTGTCGTCTACGCCAGCATGCGGCGCGTCCGACGGGGGTACTACGAGGTGGAGTTCAAGCCGCTGTGGGATGGGCGCGAGGCCACGCCGCCCAATACCGTCACTGAGCGCTATGCGCGCGCCTGTGAAATCGATGTGCTCAGGAACCCCGCCGATTGGCTTTGGTCGTATCGACGCTGGCGACTGAAAAAGCCTTTATATGGCGCGGATTGAGGCCACTGCCGTCCTAGTCGGATTGCCTGGTAGGATACGGGCGGCAGACGATCGACATTACGAATAAAGATGGGGGGCGCGCTATGAAATTGGATGACAGCCGTCGCAGCGACAACGTCGAGGATGATCGCGGCTCGGGGATCGGCCGCCGCGGCGCCGGAATCGGCGTCGGCACCATCGTGATCGTGGTGATCGGCTATTTCATGGGCGTGAGTCCATCGACTCTATTGAGCTTGTTGAACGGGGGCGACCCGCAAGCCGTGAATGCGCCGGCTGCGACAGGCCCCGCCACCGGGGCGGTTGCCAATGACCCGCAGGTTGATTTCGTGCGAGCGGTGCTGGGCGAGACCGAGGATGTCTGGGGCACCTATTTCCAGGGTATGGGGAAGACGTACGTGCGCCCCACGCTGGTTCTGTTCAGCGGGCAAGTCCAATCCGCCTGTGGTTTTGCCAGCGCGGCGTCGGGTCCGTTCTACTGCCCCGGGGACCAAAAGGTGTATATCGATCTGTCTTTCTACCGGCAGCTCGCCACCGAATTCGGCGCGCCGGGCGACTTCGCCCGCGCCTATGTCATTGCCCATGAGGTCGGGCATCACGTGCAAAATCTTCTCGGCATCACCGGCAAGGCCGACCAAGCCGAGCAACGCCTCGGCCGCACCGGTGCGAATCATGTGTCCATTCAAATAGAGCTACAGGCCGACTGCTTTGCTGGTGTGTGGGCCGCGCAGGCCAACAATGCCCGTAAAATTCTCGAGCCGGGCGATTTGGAGTCGGGGCTCAATGCCGCTTCTTCCGTGGGTGACGACACCCTGCAGAAGCGCGAGCAGGGCACGGTCGTTCCGGATAGCTTCACGCATGGCACCTCGGCGCAGCGCGTGCGCTGGTTCCGCCGCGGCTTCGAGGCCGGGAAGATCGATAATTGCGATACCTTCAGCGCGGGGGCGTCGCTGTAAGCTTGCCCTCGAGGTGTTTCGCGAGTTCGGCAATGGTCGGATGATCGAATAGCTCAGTCAGATCGATCAGGCCGGGGAATTCGCGGTCCACGTTCTCGTGAATCTCGATCAGCTTGAGGGAACTCGCGCCTATCTCGAACAGGTTGTCGCCCACGCCGACTCTCTTGCCCGGCAGCGCCGCCTCGCATATTGATTGCAGCCGGTTTTCCAGTTCAGTGCCGGACACTTGCGCAGCTCCATCCCCGGCTTCGCGCAGCGACTGCAGTTCCTTGAGTTCGGCATCGAACTCGCCATCGACATAGGCAGTTTCCAACAAGTGTCGCTGTACCTTGCCGCTAGTGGTCTTCGGAATACGCTTGGTGGGGATGACCTGCGCTACCTCGAGACCTGTGTGTTCATTGATCAGGCGGCTGACCGCCGCTGCGGTCGGCAGGAAGTCCGCCATGCTGCCGCGATGGAGCACGAACACCACCAATTCCTCGCCCTGTGATTTTGCGCCGGCGACTCCGGCAGCCACCAGCTTGTTGAGATCCAATCCTGGTGCGCGCTGCGCAATGTTTTCCAAATCGTATGGATAGTAGTTCTGGCCGTTGACGAAAATGATCTCCTTGGCGCGGCCGGCGATATACAGCGAGTTCTCGTGCATGAAGCCCAGATCACCGGTATCCAACCAGCCGTCCGCGCCGATGGCGAGGGCGGTAGTCTGCGGATCCCCGAAGTAGCCGCGAGTCACGCTGGCGCCGCGTATCAATATGTGGCCCACCACACCTTCCGACAGCGCGGCTCGCGAATCGTCGGCGATGCGCACCTCGGTGTTGGGAACCGCGCGTCCCACGCACATGAGTTCGAGCGCATCGCGCGCGTCGGCCGGATTGAGCTCTATCTTTGCGCCTATCGCCAGTTGGTGACGGTTCGCCCGCACCCAGCGATAGTCCGTTCCGGGCTCCGGAAATGTCACGGCCAGCGATGCCTCGGCGAGGCCGTAGACGGGAAACATGGCCTGGTGCTTAAGGCCTGTATAGGCCAGCTTGGACATGAACTCGTTGCACAGCTCCACGGAAATCGGTTCGGCGCCGTTGTAGAGCTGCCGGATGGATGACAGATCGACTCCTTCCAGCCGACGCTCGCCCAACACCTTGAGGAAATGCCGATAGCCGAAATTGGGCGAACACGTGATGGTGACGCGCTTTTTCGCGGCAATCTGCAGCCACAACAACGGCCGTCGCACAAAAAGCTCGGTCGGCATCAGATGGATGTGGACACGATTGGCAAACTGCATCAGATAAAATCCGATCAGTCCCATGTCATGGGTCAGCGGCATCCAGCTTAAGGTCACATCTTGGTCGCTGAACTTGCTCACTGCCGTGGCGCCTTGCGTGTTGGCGAGCAAATTGCTGTGGGTGAGCATCACGCCCTTCGGTTCGCTGGTCGAGCCGGAGGAGAACTGGATGAATGCCAGATCGTCAGGCGCCGGCCGATACAGCTTTCCGGGCCGCGAGATGTCGGTGATGGACTCCACCAGAAAACTGCGCGACTTCAGATCCTCAAATACGTCGGTTTCGCCCACCTGCGCAGCGAGGATCTGTAGCCGCTCCAGGCTCTTGCGGTCGGTGTACAGCAGCGGCTTGCCGAGCAGCGAGCCAGGGCCGGCGAGCGTGCGCGCCACCCGCAGCAGCTTGTGGCGGTGCTCATCGCTGATCCCGACTGCCAGCGGCACGGGTACGATGCCGCCGCAAACGGCCGCCCAGAAGCCGTCGAGGAATTGCTCGTTGCTGCTCAAGAAGATGATCATCTTGTCGCCGCGCTGCGCACCCATGGCTTGCAGGTGGTACAAAATGCCGAGCGCCCGCGTGTACACCTCGCCGTACGGCACGCGCCGCTCGGAGTTCTCGGCGTCCACGTAGGTGACGGCGCGATCGACGCCGCGATTGCTCTCCAGGATATCGACCAGAGTGGAGTAACCGGCCAGACTGCTTACGTCGTGCATCGTACTTCTACCGTCATCATGAGATTCGATCGAGGGCGCAAATTGATTTGCGCCTCCAGTTCAATGGGCTCGTTATCGGCGCGGCTTAGCCGGAAGCGCCGCGACATAGCCTGCACGTGCACCAGCATCTCGAACATCGCGATGTTTTCGCCGATGCAATGCCGCGGACCGACCGCGAAAGGGATGTAGGAAAACTTGTGCCGCTCCGCGGCATCGATGCCGGCGAAGCGTTCCGGTTTGAACTCTTCCGGATCGCTCCAAAACGCGGGATGCCGATGCAGCATGTAGGGGCAGATGAACACATCGGTGCGCGGCGCAATCGGGTAACCGCCCAACTCGTCGGCCTCCAGGGTGCGCCGTGTGATGAGCCAGCCCGGCGGATACAGGCGCAACGCCTCCTGCAGCACCTGGTGCGTGTACGCCAGTGATTCTGCGGCGGCTAAGCCCAAAGTATCACTGTCGTTGACTCGATCGGCTTCCGCCTGCAACTGCGCTTCGGTTTCGGGATGCTGGCTGATGAGATACCAGGTCCAGGTCAGCGCCGCCGCGGTAGTCTCATGTCCGGCGACGATCAGGGTCAACACCTCGTCGATCAATTCCTTGTCGCTCATGGCTGCGTCGTCGTCGCGATCGCGGCTCGCCATCAACATGGCGAGGAAATCGAAATGATCTTCAGGCTCGCGGCGGCGGCGATTGATCAGCTCCTGCACCAACTTGCCGAGCGAACGAAATCGAAAGGCGAATTTCAGATCGCGGTTCTGCTCCTTGGCCACCACTTGGAAGGGATTGGCGCCGAGTTGCTTCTCCAAGCGATCAAGATCGCTGCCGAAGATGGAACGCAGCACGATTTCCAATGTCAATTCGCTGGTATCGTCGCTGATGTTGACGGCCTCGGCGCGCGCCGCCTTGTCGGCCCAGCGCGCGGCGAATTTGTCATTGACTTCGCGGATCAACCTGCTGAATTGATCGATGACCCGGCGATGAAACGAGGGCTGCATCATGCGCCGTTGCCGGCGCCAAAAATCGCCCTCGCTGGTCATGATGCCGTTACCGAGCAGGATCTTGACCCGATCCATGCCCTCGCCCTTGGTGTAATTGCGATGATTCGACAGCAGCACGCGTTTGATGTCGTCTGGATGGTTGATGACGTAGTTATATACGCCGCGGGCGGGGGCGAATACTCGATAGAGGTCGCCGAACTGTGTGAAATAGCGGCGCAGGCGCGCCAACGACTCATCGCTGCCGCCCAAATCGAAACCCTCGGCGGGGCCGGGGGGCAATGCTAGGGTTTGCATCCTCGTATTGTAACGTAGGGACACTCCGGCTATTGCACAGCGCGGCGGCGTTATCGACAATGGCTTTGTGAAAGAAGAACCCGGCGGCGGCCTGCGCAATACGATCTACGATCAGCAAACCCGTTCCGGCAGGCAGCTGACGCGCGGTCGGCTGCTGCTCTACAAGATGCTGGTGCCGGTCAGCGTTTGCTTGATACGTCTGGTGGTGACTTGGTCGCGATCCCAACGCGTGATCGGCGCCGAACACATCACGGCGGCGCTGCGGCAGGCGCCCTCGTTCATTCCGGTGTACTGGCATCAACACACTCTTCTGTGCGTCAAACACTTGCTAGGGCAGCGCGCTGCCGGACTGAAATTGGGGTTCTTGATCTCGCCGTCGGTGGACGGGGAGATCGGCGCGAGGATCGTGCGAAAATTAGGCGGTGAAGTGATCCGGGGATCGTCCACGCACACCGGGGCGCGGGCGTTGCGTGATTACTACCAGGCGCTGGCGCATGAGGGGCTGTCGCCGGCAATCACGCCGGACGGTCCCCGCGGGCCGCCTTGGAAGTTCAAACCCGGGGCCGTGCTGCTGGCGCAGATGTCCGGACGGCCCATCATTCCCATGAGCTATGCCGCTTCGCGCGCCTGGAAGATCCAGTGGGATCGTTTCATCATTCCCTGGCCGCTGTCGCGGATCGTCATCACCGTGGGCGAACCTGTCTACGTGCCCAAGGGCTTGGATGCCGCCGGTCTCGAGCGGCTTCAACTGGACATGGAGCAGCGGCTGAAAGCAGCCTTCGAGACCGCATATGCCGGTCTGGATAAGTCGGCTCAGCAGGCTAGCAAGCCCTAATAATACAATCGCTTAGCTTGTATTCTTTACAACTTATGCGAGAATCCACGTGTAGGTGCTACGTGGCAAGGCCCAGGAACTGTGTGACGCATTCGGTTTTTCGCCTGATTCCAGTGGCAAACTGTTGATCTACAACTGCAACTATCTTCCTGGGAAGTCCGAAGGCGCATGGCAATAGCTCCCCACGATCCCCGCCACCCAGACCTCAGCGCCTCCGACGTACTGTCTCCTCAAGCCTGGCCCAAACGCGACAATCGCCTGGCGGTCGGCCTCGATGTGGTCTGCACCAAAATCGCGGTGGATTTCCAATCGATGACAGCGGTTACAGCGGCCGACGTGATCCGCGTCAATTTAGGGTTGCTGCGGGAGGCGACGCGCACTGACGCCGCCTTTCATATCCGCTTGGACGCCGAATCCGGACAATTCCATGAGATTCAGGTGGCCCGCAGCATGCTGGCCACCGGCAACCCGGAACAGTTGCAGGGGCAAACCTTCGAGGCCTTTCCATGGCTGCAATCGCGCCTGGCGCCGCTGCGCGTCTCGGAGCTGCGCGACACGGCCAAGCCGCGCGATGACCAGAGCGAGGACGCCGCGATTTGGAGCCATTTAGGCATCGGTTCGGTGCTCATCATCGGCTACTTCATTGGAGGCCGTGCCGCCGGCCTGTTAGGCATTGCCGGTGCGCTACCGCGTGAGAATTGGGAAGTGCAGCTGCACCTGCTGATGAAGCTGGTCGGCAGCAGTCTTGCCACGGGGCTCGAGCGCATGGAAATTCAGCGTCAATTGCACGATCTGGAAGAGCGCAATGAGCTGGCTCTGTACAGCGCGAACGATGGGCTGTGGGATTTCGATACCATTAACAATCGTGTTTATCTATCGCCGCGCTGGAAGGCCATGCTGGGCTACGATGAAGCCGATGTCGGGCAGGCGCCGGACTGGAGAACGCTGGTGCACTCGGACGATATGTCGCGCGTGCAGGCCGCCATACGCGATCACGTAGCGGGAAAGACGCCGATTTTCGAGAGCCTGCATCGCATGCGCCACGCCACCGGTGAGTGGCGCTGGGTGATCAGCCGCGCCAAGGCGAAAGTCGATGACAAGGGCCGCTTGCTGCGCTTGGTGGGCGTGGAGCTCGACATCACCGAGCGCAAGCTGTACGAAGAAGCGCTGTTTCGCGAGAAAGAGAGCGCGCAGATCACACTGCAGAGCATCGGAGACGGGGTCATCACCACCGATGCCAAAGGGGTGATCGATTATCTGAACCCGGTGGCGGAATCGCTCACGGGCTGGCGCCTGGAGGATAGTCAGGGCCGCGCCATCGAAGAGATTTTCCGCGCGTTTCACGAAGAGACCTGCGAGCCGTTGGAGAATCCCCTGGCGGTGGCCATTCGCCGCACCCGGTCCATCAAATCGGTGCGGCCAATGCTGTTGATTCGGCGCGACGGCAACGAGATCTATGTCGAAAGCACGGCATCGCCGATTCGCGACGGCAGCGGCGCGGTGTCGGGCGGCGTGCTGGTATTCCACGATGTGAGTGAAGCGCGTGAGCTGAATCGGCGCCTGAGCTACCACGCCAGTCATGACGTGCTGACCGGTCTGGTGAATCGCCGTGAGTTCGAAAATCGCATGGAGCGGGCGTTGAAGAGCGCCAAGGCGCGCGAGACCTCATACGCGCTGTGCGTACTGGATCTGGATCAGTTCAAGATAGTCAACGACACCTGCGGCCACAGCGCCGGCGATGCCCTGCTGGGGCAGGTGGGCGCGCTGCTCAAATCCAAGGTGCGCTGGCGCGATACGTTGGCGCGGCTGGGCGGCGACGAGTTCGGCATTCTCTTGGAGAGCTGCTCGCTGGATGAGGCCATGCGCACGGCGGAGGCGCTGCGCGAAGCGGTGCGCAATTTCAAGTTCACCTGGGAGGAGCGCACTTTCCGCTTGGGAGCGAGCATCGGCGTCGTACCCATATCGGCGGACAACCAAGACGTCGCGTCAGTGCTGTCCGCCGCGGATAGCGCCTGCCAGGCTGCCAAGGAGGCGGGCCGCAACCGCGTCCATAGCTTCGAGGAAAACGATATCGACTTGATGCGTCGGCGCCGAGAAATGCAGTGGGCGGCTCGCATCAACACGGCCTTGGAAGAGGGCCGTTTCGAGCTGTTCAGGCAGACCATTCTGCCCCTGCAAACGCCCGAGACAGGCGCACACTACGAGCTGTTGCTGCGTATGCGCGATGAGGCCGGCAAGATCGTTGCGCCGGATAACTTCATGACCGCCGCAGAACGCTATGGGATTACGCCGAGTATCGATCGCTGGGTGATCGAGAACGCCTTCCGCTGGCTGGTGTCCGAGGCCGATGAGCGCGAAAAATTGACCATGTGTTCCATCAATCTCTCGGGCCAGAGCTTGGGCGATGATAAATTCCTGCCGTACGTCATTGACCAATTCCATCGCAGTGGCTTGGATGCCAGCAAGATCTGCTTCGAGATCACCGAAACCGCCGCCATCGCCAGCTTCTCGCAGGCGAATCGCTTCATCCAAGCCTTGAAGGAATTGGGCTGCAAGTTCGCTCTGGATGATTTCGGCACCGGCCTGTCGTCATTCGGGTATCTGAAGCATTTCCCGGTCGATTACTTGAAGATCGACGGCAGCTTCGTCAAGGAAATCCTGCACGACCCCATCGATCGCGAAATGGTGCGCTCTATCAACGAGATCGGTCATTTGACCGGCAAGCAAACCATTGCAGAATTCGCCGAGAACCAGGAAATCATCAACATGCTGCAGAGCATGGGCGTCGACTATGCCCAGGGATACGGCGTCTCGCAGCCGCAGCGCGTCTTGAAGGCCGCGAACAGCGTTTGAGGTCGCTTGGCGATGGGATACTTAGGGGCGTGGCTTAAGTGGCGTTGCGGTTAGGGCTGGTAGGCGAAGCGCATTGAGAGATCGATGGCGCGAACGTGCTTGGTGATGCTGCCGACCGAGATGTAATCGACTCCGGTTGCGGCGATCTCTCGAATGGTTGCGGCGGTGATGTCGCCGGAAGCTTCGAGCTTGAGGGGCTTTGGCGCGGCAGCGTTCAAGGCCACGGCCTCGCGCATGCCCTGCAGCGAGAACTCGTCGAGCATGGCGATGTCTGCGCCGGCGTTGATCGCCTGCTGCAATTCGGACATGTTCTCCACTTCGACTTCCACCGGCACCTGGGCGGTCGCGCGCTTGGCCGCGCACACCGCGTTGGCTATCGAGCCTGCCGCAACGATGTGGTTCTCCTTGATGAGAATGCCGTCAAACAGGCCCATGCGGTGATTGTGGCCGCCGCCGACTCGTACTGCGTATTTCTGTGCGTTGCGCAAACCGGGAATGGTTTTGCGGGTGTCGAGCAGGCGGCATTGCGTGCCTTGTATGAGCGCGGCATAGCAATGCGCGGCCGTGGCGGTGCCTGATAGGGTCTGTAGAAAATTGAGCGCGGTGCGCTCGCCCGTGAGCAGCGCGCGCGCCGGTCCTTGGAGCGTGAGCAGGGGCTGGTTGGCGGCGATGGAATCGCCTTCGGCCACATGCCAATCGAGCCGCGCCCGGGCATCGATGATGGCAAACGTCGCAACGGCGTAGGGAATACCACACATGATGGCCGCTTCGCGCGTGATCACGGTGGCCACCCCGAGGCGCTCCGCGGGTATCAGCGCCGCTGTGAGATCGCCGCTGCCGATATCTTCGGCGAGGGCGCGGGCAATCAATTGCGGCAGGTCAGCGGGAACCGGCACCATGGCTGGAGAGTGCCGGTTCCCTTGAGTCTTAAGTACTTAGTATGGCCCGTGGGCAGCCACCACCATGCACATCAGCATGGGAATGGACAGCAGGAAGTTAATGCGCGAGGCATAGAGCGCAGCTTTGCGCGCCGCCGCCTTCTCATCGTCGGTGGCCGGTACGATCCCTAGGATTTTCTTCTGGTTCGGCCAAATGATTCCCCAGACATTGAGCAGCATGATGGTTCCAAACCAGACGCCGAAACCCATGATGATATCGCGATGGGATGGAGGGCTCTGCATCAGGCCGAAAGTAAAGGCGCTGATGAAGTAGCCGGGGGTCTGCGACAGCAAGTAAGCGCCGAGCAGCCAGGTGCCGAGTGCCGACCAGCGAAACCAGAGCAGGGCGCGCGGGGCGATATACTTGTTGATGCCGGCGCCGCCGGGACCGCCCTTATCGGCTGCCGCCACCGCCATGGCAGGGGTCTGGACCGCATTGAAGTAGTACAGCAGGCCGATCCAGAACACGCCGAATACGATATGCAGCCACCGCGTCAAGCTGTTGATCGTGCTGGCATCGAAGCTCAGACCGCCGTTCACCAGGCACAAGATCAGCGCCGCAATCACAAAGCCGATAATGAGAGGCCATTTCACGCTAGTTAATGGGTTCATACGATTCCCCTCCATAATATTATTCGTCGGACCAGCATCGCCGGCCCTCCAAAGATAGGTGCCGGACCCGGCATCTTGCGCTGCAGCGGGGTTGAAGAATAGGGGAGTAACCCCAATATTTTTCACGATGTCGGCTGGGTGCGGGGTGCGTGCGCAGAAAATAGTCGAATTTTGGGCGGGCGAGACCGATGCTAGGCTGCTATCGTGGGGTTTAAGTGACTATTGGAGAGTCGAGATGAACGCAATTGAACGGATCAAGGACCAGCTGACGGCCGCGCCGGTGGTGCTGTACATGAAGGGGACACCCGACTTTCCGCAATGCGGGTTTTCGGCACAGACTGTCGCCGCGCTCCGAGCCTGCAAGGCGCAATTCGCGCATGTGAACATTTTCGAGGATCCCGAAGTGCGGGACGCATTGAAGACCTATTCCAATTGGCCGACTTTCCCGCAGCTGTATGTCAACGGCGAATTGGTCGGCGGCTGCGATATCGCCATTGAAATGTACAAGAGCGGCGAACTCAAGCAGCTGCTGGCAGAGGCGGGCGCGGTTCCGGCGTAGCGTAAACGTCGCTCAGGCGCGCGGTGCCTGCCCCGGATCCTCGCGGGGCGTTGAGGGTTCGACCTCTGGCGAGGGTTCAACTTCCAACGGGCCCATCGCGGCCAGTCGCCGACGGCTGCTGTCGAACACGCCCTGAAACTGATTGCAGACAATGCAGAAGAGGTCGGCAGTGCGCTCTGCGTCATAGGCCGCCGAATGCGCTGAGGCCGTGTCCCATTCCAGGCCCGACGCCAGAGTCGCGCGCATCAACACCGTTTGCCCAAAGGCAACGCCCCCCAAAGTGGCTGTGTCGAAGCTCGAGAACGGATGAAAGGGATTGCGCTTGACCTGGGTGCGCGCGACCGCCGCATTCAGGAAATTCAGATCGAAGAATGCGTTGTGGCCCACCAGTACTGCGCGCGTACAGTCGGCGGCGCGAATGGCATTGCGCACCTCGCGAAATATGCGCTGTAGCGCATCCTCTTCGGGAATCGCGGGCCGCAGCGGATGATGCGGATCGATTCCATTCACCGCCAGTGAGGCGGGTTCCATGTTGGCGCCAGGAAACGGGATCACGTGGTAGCGAATGGTTTCGCCACGCGC
>JAYTXS010000174.1:0-2829 GCA_043742845.1 Gammaproteobacteria bacterium | reverse complement strand
GACATGCCGCGTCTCACACGATTGCCCTCGGTTCCGTTTGGCTGGTACTACGTCATGCTGCAAAGCGTGAAGGGTAGGGCGCTAGTCACGAGTAAGGCGGAGCTTGTGACTGAGTTGAACGTGCTGCGGGCAACATTGCGATCGCGGGGTGCGCGCCTGCATGCGGCATATCTGGCCGAACATGAGCTGCACTTGGCGCTGCAGGCGGGTGAGGGACCGTTGAACGGGATCACCGCGAGCTTCGCGCATGAGTATGCGCGCCGCTTTAATCGGGCGCATGGGGAGTGCGGCTCGTTGTTCCGACCACATCATCATGTGCTTTTGTTTCAACAGCAATGTTGGCTGCTACCACTGGTGCACTTCATCCACTGGATACGGCGACTGGAGGTACCGAATGACTCTCTGAACGGCGTATGGTGGAGCAGTGATGCGACTTATCGAAGTGGAAGGAAGCTGGACTGGGTAACGACGAATGTGTTGCTGCGGATGCTATCGGCGCGGGGCGCGTCCTTTAAGGTGCAAGAAGACGCCTATCGAATGACGTTCGACAGGGTGCCGAATCTAGAACACGTGCGGTTGTTCAAACATGGGTGTGTCGAAGATTCACGGGTGCTGGGAGACTTGAGCTTTATCCGGGACGTGTGGCGCAATGCCGGTCAGCGCTCGCCGGGCGCAGGTCGGGCGCGGTCCGCCAACGAGTCCCCTGACGGAGGAGCTATTTCGAGAGCGGTGATGCAGTGCATCGACAAATGGGGTGCGCTTTGCTCCGAGCGGCTGCCGCGGAGTCAGGCAGCGCGGTGGAAAGCGCTGATAACCGTCAACAACATGCGTTCGAGGTCACGCAAGCGGCCGTTGCCCATGGTGCGAGCCTTGTGCGTGGCGCGGCTCATCGAACGTCAAATCGCTACGCCGGCTCAGGCCGCGCGCTACTTCGGCTGCAGTGCCAGATCCATATCTGCACGTCGGCGACGATATTACGCAGGGTTGTTTCGCGAGTGTTTCAGTGAAGAATCAGAGGCGCTGCTTGGCGCTCCGTAAATTGCTCGGCAAGGTTGTTGGCGTTGCCTGGACGGATTCGGACCGCTTCGTCAGACGACGTTTAGCCGCGGTGCTGCTGCTGGTTACTAGCGCGGCGATGCTCACGGCGCTCGGACCGCTGGCGCTGAAGTGGTTGGTCGACGGCTTCACCGGGCGGACGGCGGGAATTTTTTCTTCGCCGTTCATTTTGGCTGGAGCCTACGCGTTAAGTCAATTTCTAGGGCGAGCGCTGGGAGAAGTCCGCGGGCTCGTTTATGCACGCGCAGAGCGGCGCCTGTTCCGCACATTGAGCGAGCGCTTCTTCTCGCATTTGATACGCCTGCCGCTGCGATTTCACTTAGAGCGAAAGACCGGCGCGATAAGCCAGTCTTTGGAGAACGGGCTGACGGGTTATCAGATGGTCTTGCACCACGTTGTGTTTACCTTCTTGCCCGTGATCGTGGAATTGGCGACCATCATCGTCGTGCTGGTTCGTCTCGTACATCCAGTGTTCTTGGTTTTATTCTGCGGCGCTCTGGCGTGTTACTGCGCGGTGTTCGCCCGTGCTGCGCGAGTCATCGGGCAGTCGGCGAGAAGTGCCTCGGCAGCCGAAGTGGATGCAGCGGCGAAAATGACCGATGCCGTACTCAATGTCGAGATAGTGAAGTGCTTTGCGGCGGAGTCCGTCGTTCAGCGGCGGGTAGGCCAGGCGCTGTGGCGCACCGAGACGCAGTGGGTGGCTTTCTATCGGAGGTTTGCCGTCAACGGGGTGTACGTTGCGGTCATTTTCGGTGGGTTTGTAGCGGTGACGACGCTATATGCGGTGCGGGAGGTTCAGGGGGCTCGATTGAGCGTTGGCGACTTTGTCCTGATCACCGCTTACATGTTGCAGGTGATCCGGCCGGTGGAGGCGCTGGGCTATGCGATGCAGGGATTCTCGCAGGGGGCGGCCATGTTGGAGCTCATGTTCGGCCTGTTGCATGAGAGGCCGGAACCGGCGCGGGCGCGTGAGGACGGCTACAGGACAGAGATTCCTACTTACAAAGGACCTGGAGAGCTGGAGTTCGAGAATGTGGGGCTATGTTACGCGCCGCAGCGCGCGGCGCTGGAAGGCGTGAGTTTCAAGATTGCTGCGGGCAAGACATTGGGCATTGTTGGCGCGAGTGGGTCCGGAAAATCGACTCTGGTCCGACTTCTGCTGCGTCTGCTCGAGCCGGATAGCGGTAGGATCTTGCTCGATGGCGTGCCAATCGCCGAGCTACCATTATCGACGCTGCGTGAAGCGATTGCGGTCGTGCCGCAGGACTGCGCGCTGTTCAACGATTCAATTGCGGAAAACATCGCTTTCGGCCGCATGGGCTGCACCCAGGAGGAGATCGAGCAGGCGGCCAGTCTGGCGCATCTGCGCGAGTTCATCGCTAGCTTGCCCGATGGGTACGCAACAAACGTTGGGGAGCGAGGACTGAAGCTGTCAGGGGGAGAGCGACAGCGATTGTCGATAGCGAGGGCCGCCATCAAGGATCCGCGAATCTATATATTCGATGAAGTCACCGCGGCGCTCGATGCGGTGACTGAAGCTGCGATTGTGCAGAGCTTGCGGGAAGTGTCGTGCTCCATCACCACACTTATTATCAGCCACAGGCTGGCGACGGTTGCCCACGCGGATGAGATTATCGTGCTGGAGAGCGGGCGGGTTCTGGAGCGGGGCAGTCACGCGGCAATGCTGAAACAGCGAGGCCGGTATGCCGCAATGTGGGCTCGCAGTAATCACGGCGACAGAGATACATGAGACTCGTTAATGGCAGGCGGGGT
>JAYTXS010000173.1:0-8895 GCA_043742845.1 Gammaproteobacteria bacterium | reverse complement strand
CCGAACAGCCACCCGGACCCGATGATGGATCCCAGGCCCGTGAACATCAGAGCGACGGCGCCCACTTCGCGACGGATCGCGCTTTCATTGGACATGCATAATTCTCCCTGGAATCGACTCTAACGGCTCCGCCGGCCTTAAGCCATATCGATATATAGGAAGATGGTGAATCCGGTCAGTAATCTTCATCGAATGGACTAGGGAATGGGACCATATGTCGAGCAAAACATCTCTCAAAATTCTGTTTTCCTGCATCCTGCTGTCGTTGCTCATCTATACGGTGTGGGCGAGCAGCCGACAGCCCGTGCTGCAATGGGGCGGGCTGACGACGGGACCCGATCGCTATTGGACGATCGCAACCCTCATGGACGCCTACTTCGGCTTTCTGACCTTCTACATTTGGGTCTTTTTCAAGGAAGTGCGACTGCTGCCAAAAATTGCCTGGTTCGTCGCCATCATGCTTCTAGGCAATATGGCCATGTCGGCGTACGTGCTGGTGCAATTGCTGCGATTGCGCCCCGACCAGGCGGCGCCGGCCATTCTCTCGACACGGAATCGTTGAATATCCTCGTGAGGAACTGGCTGCGCCGTAGAATTCTCGAGCCGCTGCTGGCTTTATTGCGCCAGGGCGTATCGGCGGAACGGCTTGCGCTGTGCGTGGCGATCGGCGTGGTCGTGGGCAACATCCCCATTCTCGGCATCTCGACCATTTTGTGCGCCACCATTGCTCTCGCCTTTCGTCTCAATCTGCCGGCAATTCAACTGGTGCAGGCTGCCATGGCACCCACCCAAATCCTGCTGATCATTCCTTTCGTCCGGCTCGGCGAATGGATTTTGCGCCTGCCTCCACAGCCTCTGTCCATCAAGGAGGGGCTTGCTCTCTTGGCGCGCGGCGCCGGCCACGCCATTGTGGTGCTGTGGGACGCGATTCTGCACGCAGGCCTCGCCTGGATCATGGTCGCGCCTGTTGCCGTCTATTTGCTCTATAAACTGTTGACGCCCATGTTTTCGCGCGCCGCTGCGCAAATTATTAGGACCAAGGTATGAACGCCACGACCATCCCCATGCCCCTATCCTGGTCGATGCGTCTTTTGGAACGCAACCTGCTCCCCGACTCTCTGGTGCGATTCGGCATCCGCCGGCTGCTTAAGGCTAGGCTCGCCGAGGAACATCGGGGCAGCCTTGAAGAACAACAGCGGCATCTGATGAAACTCATCTCCCGCCTGCGGCGCAGCCCTATCGCCATCAATACGGCCGAAGCGAATCTGCAGCATTACGAACTGCCCTGCGCATTCTTTGAACTCGTGCTTGGCCGACAGCTCAAGTATTCATCGGGATATTACCGCAATTCCACCGCAAGCCTGGACGAGGCGGAAGAAAGTATGCTGCAGCTCACTGCTGAGCGGGCCGGTTTGCAGGACGGGAATCGAATCCTTGAATTGGGGTGTGGCTGGGGTTCCCTATCGCTGTGGATGGCGGAACATTACCCTGGCTCGCGCATCACCGCAGTATCCAATTCGCGCACGCAGAAAGCCTTTATCGATGGACGCGCTGCCGCGCGCGGCATCAAGAACCTCGAGGTGCTCACCTGCGACGTCAATCAATTGTCATTTCCAGCCGAAATGCAATTCGATCGCGTTGTGTCAGTCGAGATGTTCGAGCACATGCGCAATTACGAGTCGCTGATGCAGGGCATCGCCGGCTGGCTCAAACCCGCGGGAACTCTGTTCGTGCATATCTTCAGCCACAGGGCCTATGCCTATCCCTTCGAAGTGCGCGATGAAAGCGACTTTATGGCGAAGTACTTCTTCACCGGCGGCATCATGCCGAGCGATGACCTGCTGCTCTACTTCCAGAAGGACTTGAAGCTCCAGGAACACTGGCAGGTGGATGGTCGCCACTACAGTCAGACCAGCGAACACTGGCTGCAAAACATGGATAGAAATCGCGCCGCCGTCGAGCCGCTGTTGGCCGACACCTATGGAGCAGATCAGGTGCGCCGCTGGTGGGTGTACTGGCGCGTATTTTTCATGTCCTGCGCGGAACTGTGGGGCTTTGCCGCAGGACGGGAGTGGCTGGTGTCGCACTACCTGTTCCGCAAGCCCGCATCAGAGGTCCATTCTTAACCGGTTTCGGCTTCCGCCTCGCACCCGTGCTCGCAGCGGTCTCGCTCAATCTGCAGAGTGGCGTGGTGGATGTGGAAGCGTCGCTTGAGGTTCGGCGTCAGGGAGGCGAGCAGCGCGTCTTCCGCACCGCGATCCGGCACGACTAGGTGAGCCGTGAGCGCCACGCTCGTGGTGCTGAGCGCCCAAATGTGCAAATCGTGCACGTCGGTCACGCCGCTCTGGTGCGACAGGAAGGACATCACCGCCGAGGAGTTGACGCTGGAGGGCACGCCATCCAGCGATAGGCGCAGCGAGTCTCGCAGCAATCCCCACGTGCTCGCCAAGATGGCTGCGACGATCAACAAACTGACGATGGGGTCCAGCCGGCTCCAGCCGGTATACATGATGAGAGCCCCCGACAGCAGTACCCCGACGGATACGGCGGCATCCCCCAGCATGTGGATGAAGGCGCTGCGCCGATTCAAGTCACCGTGACTGCCGGCGTGCAGTAACCATGCGCTCAAGCCGTTGATCACGATGCCGCTGCCCGCGACCCACATCACGATCGTACCGGCGACAGCCGGCGGCGACGCGAGCCGGCTCACGGCCTCCCAGGCGATGGCGCCACAAGCGAACAGCAACAACACGGCATTCGCCAGCGCCGCCAGCACCGAGGAACGTCCCAGACCGTAGGTGAAGCTCCCACCGGGCGGCCGCCGCCCCAAAAACATGGCTGTCCAAGCGCATACCAACCCCAAAACATCGCTCAAGTTATGGCCGGCGTCGGCGATCAAGGCCACCGAATTCGACAGAAAGCCGAATCCACCCTCAATGGCCACAAAAATCAGGTTGAGGCCGACCGCAATGGCCATCCGGGTATTGAGGCTTTGGGTGGCAATGCCATGGGCGTGGCCGTGCTCATGTCCCTGATGGCCTTGCTCATGCTGATGCTCATGCCCCCTGTGATCGTGTGCCATGCTCCTCATCTTACTTCAGTTGCCGCACCGCCTGTAGAGCGGTGTCGCAGGGCTCCAAAAGTAAGGACAGCCCCTTTTACAGCCCAAGCTCACTCAATGCCGGGTGGTCATCCGGGCGGCGCCCCAGCGGCCAGCGATACTTGCGATCGCCTTCCGCGAGCGACAAATCGTTGATGCTGGCGATCCGCAGACGCATCAGGCCCTGCTCATCGAACTCCCAGTTTTCGTTGCCATAGCTGCGAAACCACTGACCGCTTTCGTCATGCCATTCGTAGGCAAAGCGCACCGCTATTCGATTCTCGCGAAACGCCCATAACTCCTTGATCAGCCGGTATTCGAGTTCGCGTGCCCACTTGCGGGTCAAAAACGCCTGAATGGCGTCGCGACCTTGCAGGAATTCGGCGCGGTTACGCCAACGACTGTCTATGGTGTAGGCGAGTGCGACACGCGCCGGATCGCGGCTATTCCACGCATCCTCAGCCATTCGCGCCTTTTGAACCGCGGTTTCCAACGTAAAAGGCGGTAGCGGCGGTCTGTCCATGATGTCCTCGTCAGCGAATCGGGGGAATGATGATCTCGGATGCGCGGCAAGCCGCGCGCGCCGCGTCCGCGGAGCATGCACGCGCTGTGAGATCTCGTGTCAGACAAATATGAACTTCACGCAGCCGCGGTGAGTCTTGTCCCGAGCAGGTGACCACCACCGACTGACCCGCAAGGCGCGGATTGGCGTGCAAGAATGCGGCAGCGATCGCAGTCGGGGACTGTTCGATGGGTTGCGCGGGCCGCAGAAGGTCCTGCGGAATGTTGACGCTCGCGAAGGCGCGGCGCAGCAGCGCGAAGTACTCGGCGGGCTCAAGCCCGCTGCAGGTACCGTGCGCCGACCATTCGTGGTAGATGAGCCCGCGCGCGGGCATCACATCGGCGATGCCCTGAACCACTTCGTCGGGCACGGCGTGATGCACGGCGCAATGCTCGGGCCAACCCTGCTCATTCTGCGGCCAGAGACCGTGAACGATGAACCCATAGCGCCGCGGACCGTTGCATTGCGCGGCGTCCGGAGACGACAGACAGTAGGCCGGGGACCACGACAGCGATAACAAGTAATAAGCAAAGTCGCCCGGTGCGCCGGCACTCGCATGGCTGCGATGGCGCGCCCACGCGCTGCCCTCGGAGCCAAGATAGACGCATGCAATGAGCGCGGCGGCACTGAACAGAAGCAAAGGGTGCGATCGGTATTTCATGCGATGCCGGGAATCCTATGGTCAGTTCGCATGTCGGGCCCGCCAATCGGCACGGATATTTTTGGACGTGAGGCCTCCGCCGTCGATGCGCCAACCGGGAGGACCAAAAACCGTGCCCCACGCCTCGTGCAGCGAGCGCGCGGCGATCAGCTCACGAACGATGCAAGCCCACTCGTGAAAGGCAATGCGAATGGGATTAAATGTCTGGATATCCTTGACGATTCCATAGCGTGGCGGCTCCGCGTCGTCTTCTGCCACGAAAGTCCCGAACAGCCGATCCCAGATCATCAGCACGCCGGCATAGTTGCGGTCGAGGTAGCGCGGATTGGATGCATGATGCACTCGATGATGAGACGGTGTGTTGAACAGGTACTCGAACCAGGCAGGCATGCGGTGAATGGCTTCGGTATGAATCCAAAACTGATAGAACAGGTTGAATCCCTGCTGGCTAAGGATCATCGCCGGCGGAAAACCCAGTAACGCAAGCGCAATCCACGGAGTCCAAGTGCCGACGATGACACTGGTCCAGGACTGACGGATGGCCGTCGATAGATTGTATTCCTGCGACGAGTGGTGGTTGACGTGTGCGGCCCACCAGAATCGGCACTCGTGACTGATGCGATGGAACCAATAATAGATAAAGTCATCGAGGAAAAAAATTGCCAGCCAAGCCCATGCGGAGCTTGGCGATATGTTGAACCAGCGGATCTCGTAGGCTGCCGACAGTCCGGCAAATACGATGCCGGCCATCAGGAGATTCATTGCAATGTTGCCGGCCTGCATTCCCAGCGATGCAAACGTGTCGCTGCTTCGATAGCGAGCCCTGACCGCCGCCGTGCTGCTCAAGGCCGCCTCGATCGCAATCATCCCGAGGGATATACCGAGGAAAATCTCCGGCAGATGCGGCTTCCAACTCATGGCCGGGATCGTAAGATATTGCACGCGGGCTGTCGATAAAGGATGAGCGCGAATGGCCGTCACCGACGAGTGGGCCGCGTGGGCACGACGCTCCGTCGCTATTGCCGGAGTGGCGGCGAAGCCAGCCACGCGGCGCGCGAAGAAGCGGGTGCGCTGAAGGCACACGGGGCTATGTGGTCGGATGCTATCGCACGGCGAGTGTCGTGGCGGCGAAGAAATCCGCATCGTCGATCACCGCTTTGCCGCCGGGCTTGGGCTGCGCACTCCAAACGACGATCACGACATGCTCTCGGGGATTGACGTAAACGTTCTGGCCATAAATGCCGTACGCCTTGAACGCGCCTTCGTGCAGGGAGCCTGAACTCGCCGCGAAAGGCCACATCATGTACCCATAGTCGATCTTCTCCCCGGCGATAATCTTGCTGCTGCCGGCGTCGCGCACCCAACCGTCGGGCAAAATCTTGTCGCCGCCTGCGACTCCGCCGTTCATGAGGAATAACCCAAAGCGGCCATAATCCCGCAAAGTGGCGCTTAAGCCGCTGCCGCCGATTTCTTGTCCCTCGGGCGACTCCAACCACCAGGTTGCATCGGACTCCATGCCGGCCTGGGTCCAGATTTTTTCCGATAGGTATTGCGAAAGGGAGCGGCCGACCGCCGCGCTCACCACCGTGCCCGCGACAAAGGTCTCCCCCGTGCTGTAGTTCCAAACGGTTCCGGGCGCCCCGGCTCGCGGCAGCTTGGCCATCAATTCCAGAATGCCGCCCGGACGCTGGGCGATTTGCGCTTCCAACATCCGCCGCCGGTCCGACATGGGGTCAGTATAGGTCTCGTCCCACCTCACGCCCGAGGCCATTTGCAACAGGTTACGAATGCTCACGCCCTCGTATGCGCTGCCTTTGAGCCCGGCGACGTACTGAGTGACCGAATCGTCGATGCTCCTGATGTAGCCGTCGCGTATGGCCGCGCCAACCAGCGAAGAAGTAATCGACTTGGCAATGGACATGGACATCCAGTGGGTTTTTTCCGTGTTGCCCATTTCATAATCTTCGTAGGCAATCTTCCCATCCTTCAGCACCAGCAGTGCGGTGACGCGATTCAAGGCCATGTAGTCGATTAGATCGTAGCTCTTGCCTCCGGAACTGAACTCCAACTGGGTTAGCGGCTTGACCGCCCGAGTCAGCGCCAGCACCTTCGGCCCGTGTTTGACGACGCGCACCGGGAATAGCTGGTCGATGTGGCGAAAAGTGTTCACCTGAATATCGGAGGTCAGCGTACCGTCGTACACTTGCCGCGCAGTGCCGATGGTTTCCAAGGAGCCGGCGATAGAGAATGGGGCGAACATGGTGGCCGACAATAGTATCCCCGCCGGCATCCCGAGTGGCAGGTCGAACATTGGCATTGGACTTCTCTTTTTCATACCGACAGGGATCCGCAAGTGACTCGACAATGAAGGCCGTACTTCTCAAGGGTCACGGCGGCTTCGAACAACTCGAATATCGCGAGGATGTACTCGCCCCCGTTCTCCGAGGCGGCGAGGTATTGATTCGAATCGGTGCAGCCGGCGTGAACAATACCGACATCAACACGCGCACCGGATGGTACTCAAAATCCGTCACTGAGGGCACTACGGCCGAAGCAGCGGCATCGGGAATCGCGACGGCGCGCTGCGAGGACGCAGGCTGGACCGGCTCCGCGCCGGCCTTCCCGCGTATACAAGGGGCGGATGCCTGCGGCCGCATCGTCGCCGTCGGGGAGGGGGTTCCGTCGCGGCGCTTAGGCGAACGCGTGCTGGTAGAACCCGTGTTCCAAGTACCCAACACGGCCGGACGACCCCAGGCAATTTACTTCGGTTCAGAGTGCGACGGCGCGTTCGCGGAATTTGCCCGGGTGCCCTCAGTGCACGCCCGCGCCATCAATTGCAGCCTGTCGGATGCCGAGCTGGCTTCCTTTCCTTGCGCCTATTCGGCGGCTGAAAACATGCTCACTCGTTTGAAATTGCGCGCAGGTCAGACCGTGCTCGTGACGGGCGCATCGGGTGGCGTCGGATCGGCGGCCGTGCAATTGGCCAGCCGCCGCGGCGCCACCGTGCTAGCCGTCGCTAGCGAATCGAAGGTCCAAGGAGTTCTATCCTTGGGCGCCGCGCGGGTCATTGCGCCGAACGCGGATCCCGTAAAAGAGTTTGGCAGAGAAAAAGTCGACGCGATTGTCGACGTGGTCGGCGGCGGGCAATTCCCGGCGCTGCTCGAGGTTCTGCGGCGAGGCGGCGGCTATGCCGTCGCCGGCGCCATCGCCGGGCCTCTCGTCGAATTGGATCTGCGGACTTTATACCTCAAAGACATGCGTCTGATCGGCTGCACCGTGCTCGAACCGGAAGTGTTCGGCCATCTCATTGAGTACATCGAGGCAGGAGAAATCCGACCCCTGATCGCTGCCGTGCATCGACTCTCCGCCATAGTTCAGGCGCAACAGGAATTTCTCGCCAAGCGGCTCCTAGGAAAGATCATTCTCATGCCGTGAGCCCGCGTGGCCAGGTACTCCAGGCGATGAGCGCCAGCAGCACGACCTGAAACGGCAGTCTCAGCACCAGAAGCCAGCTCGCAACACCGAATGAATCTGCGTGCTGCAACATGTAGATGTTGGCCGGCGTCACCGCGATCGTAAGCGCTAACAATCCCACTCCGGCGGCCCTGCGTGTGAGCGGCAGCAGCACACCGAGAGCACCCAACAGTTCCAGTACGCCGGTGAGCAGCACCACCGCATGCGGCGAAGGAATGGACGGCGGAACGATGCGCATCTCTGAGTCGGTAAAAACAAAGTGCGCAATGCCGCCGAGGAAAAACCACAGGAACACAAGGGCCAGAGCAGCCCGCCTCAATAAGCTCGAGGTCCGTGCCGTCATCGGCGATCCACTTCTTTGTCGTCATCCATGCTTTGCGTCGCATAGTCAGGGTCGATCAGGCGGCGGCGCACGATGCGACGGCGACGGCGGAAGCGGTGAAATCCAGGATTGAGGCCCAGCCATTCGGGCCGCAACCACAGCGGGTTCAGAGCTCCGTCGTCCAGGGCCGCCAGAAACAGGGAGCGCGTTTCCTTAACGGCGTCCACCGCCGCGACCGCAACGTCTCGCCATTGGGCCACAATGCCGAGCGCGCGGTCCATGCCCGCCTGAATCGCTGTTTCAATGTGGGCGACGCCGCTATTCCAGGCGGTCGCATTGCTGGCGTCCTCCGGAATCTCTTGCAGGAACAATTGCACCAGTTCGTGAGCTGCCTGCGCAGGACTTTGCGGCATTGCCGCGGATTGAGCGCCGGCAGGGCTCTGCACGATCGCCGCTTCGAGCGTCAACGCCAGCGCGGCGCGCACTTCAGTGATCAAGATCTGCAGGGCGCCCACGGGATCGAGCGGCCGGATGTCGACATGATCAGCGGGCGGCGCAAGGGTAGTCGGGGATGGAGTTCGCTGATCCGTGGCCGGCGCTGTGCCCAGCCCAGCCTTGGGCAGATCGGCGGGCGATGCCTTGGACACGTCCATCCCGAGCGCTTACAGCGGCAAGTGGCGATTGACGAGTGTGATCATGCGATCGACCGAGACGTCAAAGGGATCCTGTGTGAGCTCCGGCAGGTCGACAAAAGCGGCGCTGGGCTTGAGCAGGGG
>JAYTXS010000172.1:0-3837 GCA_043742845.1 Gammaproteobacteria bacterium | reverse complement strand
AAGAACAGCACGGTTCCCGGCAGCAGCCGCATGGAGATTTCGTACGCGGGATCGTTGATCAAGCGATGCCACAGCGCCAATGCGCGATAGAACTCGCTCATGCGGGCGGCAGGCAATCTGAAGGGCGCTCGGTCGTAGTTGTTGTAGGCGACCTGTTGCACTTCGCCGTTGTGATCAAGCGCGATGATGGGATGTTCGGCCCGCAGGTGAACGCCGTCCCCCAGGTAGTGCGCCGGCACCTTGATCTCGGTTAGCACTTCGAACGCCTTCGGATCGCTGGTGCGGATGGTCTGCGCCACTTTGAAGCCGTCGACCAGCGTGCTATCTCCCCCCGAGCCGTCGAATTGCAGACAACTGAACATCTGAAAACCCGGCGAGTCATTGCTATAGGTACCGTCGGTGTGCGGCCCGATCGCCACTGAAGTGTAGGCCGTGTCTTTGAACGCCATATTCGCGGAGAATTCCCACATCCCGCCGAAGATGGTGTGGCGCACGTAGCCCACACGCTTTACCAGTGCTTCGGTCCCCGCCATGGAGGCCTCGGCTCCTGTCGTGAGGGCGAATCCAAATTCCTCGACCAAGGAGAGCCAGCGCAGCAAGCCGGCATCCGAGCCCATGACCTCGTCGTGACTCACGCTGGGAAAGTTCTTTCCCAATGCGTCCCTGTCCCACAGGGTACGGTGCGCAGAGCGTGGCCTGCCTTCGTCCTGCGCCATATGCCAAAGAAACTGGGCGGGAAATAGACTGATGCTGTCGTCATGCCGCCAGGCGATCTGCAAAGTGTTGCCGCCGTCCTTGATCTCGATCCTCGCCGGCATGAGGTCCGCGGGTATCGAGAATGTATCCACCTCACGTTGCAGCGTGTCGGCGTTCAAGCTGTGCTTGGCATGACAGTGATCGCGCAGCCAAAACGGCGAGAATCGCGCCGGCGGCGCCGTCGAGGCCCAGCTAATTTCGACTTGGCCGTCGATGTGTCTGGCGGACTTCAACAACGTGGTGGGGGCGTCGATTTGCTGCAATGCGGGCTGGTTCATTGGGGGTGTATCTTTGATTCTGATGTAATTGAACGATCGTATAATAACAAATACGAGTCGTCAATCGGCTGCTCCGCGCCGCGCCGCGGGCTGAGGTGTCAGTCTTGGAAAATCAGCAGAATGTAGGCGGTAAACAACAGCAGGTGCACCGCACCCTGCAAGACATTGGTGCGGCCGCTGGCGAATGTCACAGCGCTCGAGAATAGGGTCAGCAGCAGCATCACGATGTCGGTGTTTTGCAACCCCAGGTCGAAATGCCGTCCTGTGAAGTGGCCGATGATGAGCATCGCCGGAATGGTCAAGCCGATGGTGGATAGGACAGAGCCTAGGAAGATATTCACGGAGCGCTGCAGCTGATTGCCGATCGCGGCGCGGATCGCCCCGAGGGCTTCGGGAGTTGCCACCAGGACTGCAATGATGACGCCGCCCAACGCAGCCGGGGCCTGCAAGGTCTCAATCAAATAATCGATAGGATGGGCGAGCAACTCCGCCATATAAATAACGGTAACCAAGTACGCCACCAGCAACGCGATGCTGCGCGCCAACGCGGGCAACGCGGGCAACGCAACGCTCGCAGCCGCGCCGGCTTTGGTGCCCGCGTCCGTTTCGGTGCTGAAATACTCCCAGTGCCATCACGACCAGAAAGAGTTGTTGGTCGGCGGAAAGAGTGGGCCCCGGGGTAGTGAGGGTAAAGTCCGGCATGATCAAGCTCATGACGGCCAGCGGAATGATGACGCTCAGATAAGCATTGGCGCCTGGCAGATGGTAGTGCTGTTCGCGATGGCGCCAGCCGCCGAGCAGCAGTGAGAACCCGACCATCCCATTCATTACTACCGACAGCGATGTCCACAGCATCACGAGGAAAAGCCACACGGCGGTGTATGGCAGAAGCTTGGAGTTCGTCAACAGCGGCAACGTTCGCTCACCACCGAGCACGAATACCAGGCAGGTTGCTATGCCGGCGCCTAGGGCCAATTCCTGCCGCACCAGGGAGGAGGTCCAGGCCTTGGTGCTGAACAGTCTTAACTGGAGTCGTGTTGAAGTCATCGTCGCAGCCTAACCGTAGCTGTTTCCTGGAACAAATGGATATTGCGGGTTCGTATCGTACAATTACGGCCGTGAGCGATAACAAGACCGTCAACATCACCCTACTGCTATGCGCCTTGGGCGCGATCTTCGAGGGTGTCGACCTGCAAGTGGCAGGGGTGGCCGCCGCGGGCATCATTGGCGAGTTCAAGCCGCTTGCGCAGCATCTAGGTTTATTCTTCAGTGCGAGCACGCTGGGGCTGTGCGGTGGCGCGCTGTTGGGCGGCCGCATTTCCGACCGGATCGGACGCAAGCGAGTACTTGTCGTGTCGGTTGCGGTGTTCGGACTATTCTCCCTGCTGGCTGCGTCCGCGTCGACCTTTTGGGCGCTCACCTGGGCGCGCTTGCTGACCGGATTGGGTCTCGGCGGCGCCTTCCCCATCTTCGTCGCGCTGACCGCGGAGAGCAGCGCTGCGCAGCGGCGCAGCTTCAATGTTGCAATCGTCTACAGCGCCATGCCTTTCGGCGGCGCGGTTGTAAGCCTGATCAGCATGCTCACAATTCCTGCCCACTGGCGGCAGCTGTTCGTCATCGGCGGCATAGCTCCGCTCATCGTTGCGCCCATCATGGCGGCACATTTGCGCGAGTCGCGAGCCTTCGAGAGCGTCGCTTCTGCGGTTGCGACCGGTGTGCCGGTGGCCGGCTTCCGCGCCATTCTCGCGGACGGACGCGCGTCGCGAACGGTCCTGCTGTGGGCGAGTTTTTTCTTAGGGTTGCTGACCCTGTACTTGTTGCTGAACTGGCTTCCGACTCTGCTGCTTGGCTATGGACTCGACAAGCGGCAAGCGTCTTTCGCGCAGATTGTGTTCAACTTGGGTGGCTCTATCGCCGCGTTATTCGTCGGAAAATTGCTCGATAGCAAGTACCGACGCGGCTGCGCCATTGTGGTGTTTGCGGCACTGCCGGTATCGTTGGGATGTTTGGCGCTGGCACCGCAGGACTCATCCGTTATCGTCGTTATCGTTCTGGTGCTGGGGGTCGTGGTGCTCGCGTCGCAGGTCGTCATGTACGCCTTGGCGCCGCAGTGCTATCCCACCCGCATCCGCGGAGTCGGAGTCGGCACGGCGGTGGCCGTCGGGCGAATTGGGTCGATCGTGGGCCCGGCACTCGCAGGCTTTCTGGTCGCGCGCGGGCTGCCGACGTCACAACTGCTGCTGAATCTCGTGCCGGTCACCATCGTCGGCGGTATCTGCGCCATCACTCTGGTATGGGTCATGTCGAAGTGATCATTGCGGCGCCTCTAGGCGCGGGGCTGTGCTCCGATGAAGGGGCCCTTCTGGGACGGCGGTACAGGTGTGCGCCGGGACTTGCGCCACAAATCATAGATCGCCAGTGCGCCGGTGAGCGTTGCCAGCGTCGCAAAATAAGCCTTTGGCCCGAACGCGGCGATCAGACTGCCCAGGAGTATCGGCCCTAAGGCTGCGGCGACTCCGTTGACCAGTAAGAGTGCGCTGCTCGCCGCCACCATCTGCGCGGGTTCGAGCTTGTCGTTGACATGAGAAACCGACAGTGAGTACAGCGTCAGCACCAGCCCGCTGAATAGGGCCGCGAGTGCCAAAAATCCCATGTGCGGCATCTGCGGAAACGCGACGATGCTGCCGGCGACCAGCGTCGCCAATGTGCACACCATGGCAATCACCGTGCGCCGATCCATCCGATCCGACAGCCGGCCCACGGGGTACTGGGTTACTACGGCTGCGAGAATGCTCACGGCCAT
>JAYTXS010000171.1:0-3150 GCA_043742845.1 Gammaproteobacteria bacterium | reverse complement strand
AACTCGGGAAGCACGATGCGCCGATCGAATAACCGCGGCCTCGCTTGTGTTGCAATTCGCAGTGCATCGCGAAAACCGCGGGTGATGACCAGCAGGGTGCGCTCGCCCTTGCGCTCCAGCAACGCATTGGTTGCGACCGTCGTGCCCATTTTCACGCAAGCGACTCTCTGCGCGGTGATCAGTTCACCGGTTTTGAGTCCGAGCAGCCGCCGGATGCCTTCGACCGCTGCATCAGAGTACTGCGATGGATTCTCCGACAGCAACTTGTGCGTGCGCAGTGTACCGTCCGGGGCGCAGCCGACGATGTCGGTAAACGTGCCTCCCCGATCGATCCAGAACTGCCAGCGCGGCATGACTGCAGTAGTCAGACGGAGTCCTTCGCCGGAGCGGCATCGACGCTCAGCACTTGGCCGCGAGTCTCAGGCAGCGCCCAGGCTGCCACCACTACCAACGCGTAGGCTCCCACCGTCACCGCACCGATCGATTGGCCCAGCGGCACCTGCGTGCTCCACATACCGATGAGCGCCGGACCAGCGGCGCCAAACGCACGGCCGGCGCTGTAGCAGAATCCCTGGCCAGAGCCGCGCACCGTGCCCGGAAACAATTCCGCAAAGCAGGCACCCATGCCGGAGAATATTCCCAGCACGAAAAATCCCAGCGCAAAGCCGATCAGCAGCATGCCGCCGCTCACCGGCATATGGGTATAAAGCAGTACCAGCAGCGCGCCACAGCAGGCAAAGACGATGAAGCCGCGCCGCCGGCCCACGGCGTCGGATAGCCAGGCGCTCGCCAAATATCCGCCCAACGAGCCCAGGATGAGCATGAGCAGGTACCCCGTGCGTCCGGTCACCGACAAATGCCGCTCAGTTTCCAGGAACGTCGGCAGCCAAGTCGTAACGGCGTAGTAAGCCGTCAGCATTCCCGTCGAGAGCAGTGTTGCCAGCACGGTGTTGCGCAGCAGAGGCGGCTTGAAAATATTCAAGAACTCGGCGGCGCCGCAACCGCTGGCCGCGCCGGTGGCCGCTGCGGCGCGCTCGCGTTGCAGCTGTCGCGCGCGCATTTCTACATAGGCCGCCGGATCATGCACATTTCGACGGATGTAGATGACCAACAGGGCCGGCAGAATGCCCACCCAGAACAATACTTTCCAGCCCAGTGCCGGCGGCAACAGCACGCTCACCGCCCAAAAGCCCAGTGCCGCCGCCGCCCAGCCCAACGACCAGCTGCTTTGCACGATGCCCGCGGCCATGCCGCGATGCCGTGCCTCGATGGTTTCTGCCACCAGTACCGACCCCACGGTCCATTCGCCGCCGAAGCCAAAGCCCTGCATGCCGCGCGTAAACAACAGCTCGCCGTAGGAGTGCGTGAAGCCGCTCAAAAAAGTAAACGCCGCGTACCACAGCACCGTCAATTGCAGAATGCGGACGCGGCCATAACGGTCCGCCAGCACGCCGGCGCCCCAACCGCCGAGCGCCGATGCGAACAATGTGGCACTGGCGATGTAGCCCGCTTCGGCCTTGCTCATCCCCCACAGCGCGAGCAGCGTCGGAATAATGAAGGTGTAGACCATGAGATCGAAGCCGTCCAATCCATAGCCGGCGTACGCCGCCAGCATGGCGCGGCGCTCATTGACGGAAGTCCTTTGCAACCACATGCCGATGTTCCTAGCCAGGGTCGCCGGCTCTATCCGCCGCGGCACCGGGGGTCTTCCCCACCGCCACTCCAAGCCAGGCGATGGCACTGGCGATCGCAGACCCTGCCCCGATCAGGAAGGCCAGCCGCCACAAATGCTCCCCCGACAAATAGGCGATGATCGGGATACCGATAATGCCGCCCAGATTACCGCCGGTGTTCATGATGCCGCTCACTGCCATGGTGTCCGCGCCCCCAACCATCATGGCGCCTCCCCAGTAGGCCCCCTCATTCAACTCCACCGCCGCGAAGCAGGTGGCGAGACCCGCCACCGCCCAATAAGGATTCGCGGTACTGACCGAGACCATCAGCAGCGCTGCAACCGTCGGCATGGCGATCAAGGGCAGTAATCGATAGCCCCAGCGGTTGCCGAACCGCAGACACAGAGCGCTGGTAATCACGCCGCCGACACCGGCCCCCAGAGCTGAGGCCAGCGGCGGCGTGCTCGCCAGCCAGCCGCTTTCCAGCACCGAGAAGTGCCGCTCCTGCACCAAGTACAGAAAAACCCAATTGGATAGCAAGTAGAAGCTGTAGTTGAAGCACAGATACGACAGCGCCAGCATCAGCACGCTACGCTCGCGAAGAATGTTCAATAGCTGCTTGATGCCGATGTTGCTGTCGATGGGCGGCGTGTCCTTGGCACCGATGGTCGCCAGTTCCTCGGGCGTGACCGCCGCATGCTCGCGAGGCGAATTTCGGGCATACCAGGCCCATATCAAGATGAGGACAAGTGATGGTACGCCCGTCCACAACAGCGCCTGCTGCCACCCGAGCATCGACATGAGGGAAACGATGAGCGGCGGCGTCAGCGCCGCGCCAAAGCTGATCCCCATGGTCTGCAAACCCTGCACGAACGCCCAGCGGCGCTGCGGAAACCACGCTTCGAAAACACCGGCCGACACCGGAAACACCGACGCCTGCGCCGCACCCAACAAAGCCTGTAGGCTGAGGAGTACGACGAACAGCGCGGTGCCCTTGAGCCAAAACGGCGCGAGCGGCGTGCTCATCGTGGCGAAGACGGCCGCGAGCCCGGTGATGGTAAAGGCACGCCGAGCTCCGACCCGCTGCCCGAAGATTCCGCCGGGCAGTTGGAACAGCGCATAGCCCACCACGAAGGCCTCCATGATCCAACCGATTTGCACCTGGCTCAAGTGCAGCTCCGGCATCATCCGATCAGCCGCTACGGTGATGCTCTTCTGCTGCAGGTAGGCGAGGAAGGCGAATCCGAACAGCATCGAGAATATCCGCCAACGGATGCGTACCGCCATGTAGTGCGCGGCCGAATTCATTGCGCCGGCGCGTGGTGCATGTCGAGGCAGATCTGTACGGCATGACCCAGGGACGACGGAACGAATGCGGGCGAGACTGGCAACTGCATGCGTTATATTCGCACATTGCCAACCGAGGTTTATTGATGAAAAACGGCCCGAGCGGGTTCGGTATCGATGAATTGCCGCG
>JAYTXS010000170.1:0-2567 GCA_043742845.1 Gammaproteobacteria bacterium | reverse complement strand
TGGTCGCTTGGGATCAACCGGCTGCTGGAATACGGCGGCGGCGCGGGGCTGCCGGACGGAGCCCGAACTCTGCTGCGCAATTTCTTCAAACCCAGCGGCCTGGCGCAAAATCAGGGCAATCAGCAGGCATCGTACGTCAGCCGCTTCATATTTCCCGGAAAAAATCCCTTTGCCGTGTATTTTCAGTACGCAGGCGAGGACAACTCCAATGGCGGAAGTTACTTGCTCGGCAATGCGGCGCTCACTGCCGGCATCGACATACCGCGGCTTGGGCGTTATTTCGATGTGACCTATGAATACTCTGAGTGGCAAAACATTTGGTACGTCCACAATATTTTCTTGGATGGCATGACCAACGATGGCCTGGTGCTCGGCAATTGGGGCGCCGATCAACGCAACTTCGGCGACGGCGTCGGAGCGCGCAGCCAGATGCTACGCGTCGGCTGGGAACCGCCGTTTGGCGGCTATCTTGAGGAACGAATACGCACTCTAGCCAATCAAAGCTACTACGGCGGCGACCAGCGGGTATACAACGCGAACTTCGATGCCTTCCCTTACCACCGCTACTACGATGTGATGGTGCGCTACTCGCGGCCTTGGGGGGGGCTCACGATTGGGGGTGAGCTATTCGGCGGACGGGACATCTACGGCAAAACGTTTTCGCGGTTATCCGGCTTCGTGCGCTATGGCGGCGATGAGCATACTCGCGATGACGGCAGCCTGGATGAGGATTCCTACAGTGGCGCGCCGATCGCGCATGGCGCGGAATTATTCGTCGACGCCGGCATCGGCATTAACAAAGTACGCGCGGACCTGGACCCGAGCCTACCCACTACCTCGAGCAAATGGGGTGTTGATCCTCATGTGGGCGTGGGCGCCCGCCGTGCAGTGTCAGCCAACAACGACTTGGGGGTGCGGCTTGAGTTGGATGAAGTGCAAGGCCACGCGCTCGTCGGCGTCCGCGCCGTCGACTATCGATATCGATTTTCCGACGCCGTCGCGCTCGGGCTGTTCCTGGGCGTGGCGCGCTACGATCTCGCCACCCCCGCCTATTCGGTGTACTACGGCGTTGGCGCACTCTGGAGCGACGTTCTGCCGAAATGGGATTTGGGATTGGATCTACGTCACGCGCAGAACTTGGCCCGCGATCATGTGCTCGCGAGCGATCCGCAAGGCGCGCGGCCTGAAAGCTTTTACAAGATCGAAACGGCACAGATGTACGTGTCGCGTCGATTTTGATCAGGTCAGGCCGTTCAACCGCTTGTCCCCCTCGGCTTGCGTGCAGAAGGAGGGAAACGTGAAAGATATCGAAGCGGTGCATACCGGCGGATGCCTGTGCGGCGAAGTCCGCTATCGGATCGACGGTGCGCTTCGCGGAGTCATTGCCTGCCACTGTTCGCAGTGCCGCCGGACCAGCGGGCATTACGCGGCCATGACCAGCGCGCCGTCCGGCAATGTCACCTTGACGTCCTCCGCTGCGCTGCGCTGGTACCAGTCATCCGACATAGCCGAGCGAGGGTTTTGCGGAACCTGCGGCAGCAACCTGTTTTGGAAATTCAGTGGGCGCGATGCTCTGAGCATTACCGCCGGAACTCTCGACATCCCCACCGGCATCGCCGTAGAACAACACATCTTTGTCGCCGACAAATCGGACTACTACACCCTTGACGACGCCTTACCCAAGCGGCAGCGCTGGTAGACGCAGCCCTATCGCCCGCCGCCCGCTGCCCGCGCGAGGTCCTCGCGTGTGGATTCGATATGGGTGTGAATCAGCGCACGCACTTGCTTCGACTTGCCGCCGCTCCACATTTTTAACAGCGCCGCGTGTTCGCGAGTCGCGCGCTTGACCCTGCCTTCGGGCCGCAAGTGAGCCTGCACGTAGCGTTGCGCCAGCGTGTGTAGCCTACCCAAGATTTCTGTCGCGACCGGTTGCAGGCGTGGAACGACGAGCGAGAGATGGAACGCACGATTGAGCCGGCCGGAGGCCGAGAACTCCTCGGCATCCAGGGCTTGGTTCAATTGCTGCAGCGCCGTGTGCGCCGCGGCGTGATCGGCGGCGGTGGCGAGCTTTGCTCCCAGGGCCACGGCGGCGGGTTCGATTTGCAGGCGCAAACTGAAAACCTCGCCGAGTTCACTGGTGGCGAGCGGCCGCACTTGAAAACCTCTATTCGGGAATATATCGACCAGTCCCTCCGACTGCAGACGTACTAATGCCTCGCGCACAGGAATCTTGCTGGTGCCGAACTCGGAGGCAAGCACATCCTGACGCAGCGCCGACCCGGGAGCGTACGTGCCCGCCAGGATGCGTTCGCGGAAGCGCACGATGAGCTGGCTGGTCATGGATTGAACCAACGGCTCGTTCATCCGCGTATGCCCCAACAGAAAGGGTCTTCGGGATCGAGTCGTAGCAGCGACTCGCCGGTGACGTGGGCGGTACCCGTGATGGTGGGAACGATCTCGCCCTTGGAGCGATCGCACCATCGATAGCGGCCGACAAAGGTGCTACCGATCAGACTTTCCTGTATCCACTCCTCGCCTTGCGCCAGTTTTCCGTCTGCGGCGAGGCA
>JAYTXS010000169.1:0-3853 GCA_043742845.1 Gammaproteobacteria bacterium | reverse complement strand
TTCTCGTCGAAGATCGAGCCGAAGGTGATGCAGCAGGGAGCGGCTTTGAGCGGCGTCCCCGCGGGCGGCGACATATTGGAATCCTCGAAGGGGAAGGCGGTCGCATCGTAGATGTCCTGGCTGTAGGCATTCAGCGCATCGGTACGCGTGTGAGTGTCGGACCGCACGCCCGCGATCAGGAACCCCAGGGTATTGTCGAGCAGCGTGTCCGAGGCGAACGCCGAGGCTTTGTAACCATGCAGCGAGGTCATTTGGTTGTAATTGCCCTCGGCATGCGCGCCGCCATGGAATCCCATGTTGTCGAACGGACTCGCGGTGCGCAGGTTCACCGTGCCGCCGATGCTGCCCTCGATTGCGGAGGCTTCCGAAGACTTGAGCACGTCGGCGCCCGAAATCACTTCCGATGGCAGCACGTCGAACGCCAGATCGCGCGCATCGTCGTCGGTGGCGAGGATCCGGTTATTCAGCGTGACAATATTGTACTGCGGCCCGAAGCCGCGGACGCTGACCTTCTGGCCCTCGCCGCCCGTGGTACGGCTGATGGTGATGCCGGGCAAATGCTCCAGCGAATCGGCGACGTCGGCATCGGGGAAGCGGCCCAGTTCCTCCGCGTTGATGGAATCGAGCACCACGGAGGCGTGCTTTTTAACGTCGAGCGATTTTTCCAGACTTGCCCTTAACCCCGTGACCACAATTTCTTGCAGCTCCGCGCTCGTCTGGTTTTGCGCTGCCGCAGGCGGGGTCGTTGCGGCGTCCGCATTGGAACTATTGGCGGTCGCGGCGAGCGCACCGCTTGCCCCTGCGACGGACAGCCCTATCGCGATCACCGTAGGCTTAAGGCTAGGCACGCTTTCATCTCCCTAATTTTACGAGCAGCACATCGTCGAACCGCAATTCATCCTGCGGATAACGAAATAAAACGACAGATATCACCCTATCTGTACTTTCGAATTCTTGCGTTTCATATTATTATTATTTTCGCCGCTGTCAAGAGCTACAATGGAAAGCAGCAGGGAGCGCCATGGATTCCAATAACACTTCACGCCGACAATTCGTTCAAATGGCGGCCGGCACTGCGCTGGTGCTGCGCCACGGCCTGTTGCCGGCTCAGCCTGTCGCGGCCCAAGCGACCGCGGCGCGGTCCACGGCGGCCGAGCCCGCCTCAGGCGCGGATGCGGGCGATCAGGCGGTCGCGACCGGCCACCGAGCGGTCGCCTCCATCGGCGATGCGTCGATCCGCATCGAATGGGACTCGACTCTTCACAGCCGTGTCATGCACATCGCCGGGCAACCTACCGCGCCGATGACTTCGTGGGGACCTGCCGATTACTTGCTGCGCGAAGATGGGCAGCACATCTCGCGCTTCGCGCTGCGTGCACACGACGCGCCGCGGGCGGTCGAGGACGCCAACGGTCCCGGCACGCAGCTCACGCTATCCGGGATCTCTGCCGAGGGCATCGAAAAAACTATCGCTGTGACTTTGTATGCGCGCTATCCCGGTTTCGCGGTAGTGCAGGTCTCTTATAGAAACGGCTCTTCTTCGATCCTATCGATTCACGGTTGGACTCAAGGGGATTTCGTGCTGCTCGAGTCCCCAGCGGCCGCGGGATTCTGGAGCTACTCCGGCGCGACTTACGAGGATCGGCGGGACTGGGTGCAGCCGGTGAAACGCGGCTTTACCCAGGATAATTTTCTCGGCATGGAAGACTCCGACTACGGCGGCGGCACGCCCATCGTCGATGTGTGGCGCAGGGACGCGGGTCTCGCCGTCGGCCATGTGGAGACCAGCCCCAAGCTGGTGTCGCTGCCGCTGCAGGAGCTCGATGGCGGCGTACGAGTTGCGGTCTGTTCGCGCGACAAGCACTACCTGCGCGTAGGCGAGACGTTGCAGACGCTGACGACTTTCGTGTCCGTGCACGAGCGCGACCACTTCGCCACGCTGAACACGTATCGACAGCTCATGGCGGATCGTGGCATGAGGCCCGCGGTGCCGAATGCTGCGTGCTACGAACCGATTTGGTGTGCCTGGGGTTATGAGCGCGACTGCACCACAGCACTGATCGAAGGCACGCTGCCCAAGGTGAAAGATCTGGGTTTGAAATGGGCGGTGATCGATGACGGCTGGCAGGCAAAAATCGGTGACTGGACGCCGCATCCGGCCAAGTACCCGAATGGCGAGAGCGATGTACGCGGACTGGTGGCGAAAATTCGCGACAGCGGCCTCAAGCCGCGACTCTGGTTCTCACCCTTGTCAGTGGCCCCGGGCACGGATTTCTTGCATGATCATGCCGACATGCTGCTGCTCGACAAGCAAGGGGCCGTACAGAAAATCAGCTGGTGGAACAGCTTCTACCTCTGCCCCGCTTATGGGAAAACCGTGCAGCACACGCAGGCGCTGATCACGAAGTTCATCGGCGACTGGGGATTTGCCGGCCTTAAGATCGACGGCCAGCATTTGAACGGCGTGCCGCCCTGCTTCAACCCCGCGCATCACCATGCCCGACCGGAAGAGTCCGTCGAAGGGCTGCAGAATTTTTATCGAGCCATGTATGACGCGGCGCTCAAGGCCAACCCTGACGCTGTCGTCGAAGTGTGCCCCTGTGGAACGGCGTACTCGGCGTTCAATTTTCCTTACATGAATCAAGCGCCGGCCTCTGATCCGGAGAGTTCCTGGCAAGTACGGCTGAAGGGGAAATCGCTGAAAGCCCTGATGGGCCCGAGCGCACCGTTCGCGGGAGATCACGTCGAACTCAGCGACCATCACGATGACTTCGCATCGACGGTGGGTGTCGGCGCCGTCATTTCCACCAAGTTCACCTGGCCGAAAGATCCCAAGCCGAAGGATTCTTTCCTGCTCACGCCGGAGAAAGAAGCAAAGTGGCGGCGCTGGATTGCGCTGTATCAAGAGAAAATGCTGCCGCTCGGCCGCTATCGCGGCGAACTCTACGACATCGGCTTCGACAAGCCCGAGGCGCATGCCATCGAGCGCGACGGCTACTTATACTATGCGTTCTTCGCCGATAGCTTCCGTGGCGAAGTGGCGCTGCGCGGTTTGCCGCCGGGGACGCACCAGATTCGGGATTATTTCAACGACCGCGATCTGGGCAGCGTGTCCGGCACGGAGCATCGATTGCCGGTGACCTTCGAGGGCTTCCTATTGATCGAGGCAAAACAGGCTTAACGTGCAAACCGACTTAGGCACCAGCCCGGCTCCAGCGGATAGCGCCACGGCGGAAGGTGAACGGGGCCTTTTGGTCGGGGAACGCCGGCATCGCATTCTGGACTTGCTGCGCGAGCATGGGCGGGTGACGGTGGATGCGCTGGCGACTCGATTTGTGACTTCGGCGGTAACTATCCGCAGCGATTTGGCCGCGCTCGAAGCCGGCGGTTCGCTGGAACGCACTCACGGCGGCGCCCTCTTGAGCCGCGACGATGACGATCGGCCCTTGGCGGTCAAGCGCACGCTGCATCACGCAGAAAAGGTACGTATCGCCCGAGCCGCAGTGGCGCTCATCGAGGACGGCGAAACGGTGATCCTGGATTCCGGCACGACCACGGCCGAGATCGCCAAACAGATCCGTAAGCTCGACGGCTATTCAATCAACGTCATCACCAATGCCCTGAACATCGCCACATTACTGGCGGATGTACCCTTCGTGCGTCTGATCATGCCCGGCGGCATCCTGCGGCCCGAATCGAATTCCTTGTCCGGACACATGGCCGAAGCCGCGCTCGCCGACCTGCAGGCGGATCGTTTGTTTCTCGGCGCCGACGGCTTGGATCCTGAGCGTGGCGTCATGACGCCGCATCTTCCGGAAGCGCAGCTCAACGCCAAGATGATTGCCATCTCCCG
>JAYTXS010000168.1:0-2620 GCA_043742845.1 Gammaproteobacteria bacterium | reverse complement strand
AGCCAGCGCAATTCTTCGCTGGGACTGACCGTCGATTGACTGTCGGAGCCCACGCATAGCCGTCCACCGGCCTTGAGAAAGCGGGCTGTGTCGAAAAATCCGTCTCCCAGATTCGCTTCGGTACTGACGCAGACGCATACGCTCGCCGCTGTGGCAGCGACGCCTTTGAGTTCAGCGGGCGTGGCGTGAGTGGCATGCACCAGACACCAGTGCTGGGTGAGCAGTCCGTTATCGAGTAACAGTTCGACGGGCCGACGCCCGGTCTCCTGCACGCAGGCATTCACTTCCAGTATCTGTTCCGCCACATGAATGTGCAGTGGTATGTCGGGGTCGATCTCGCGAAAACGCAGTGCGGCTCGCTGCATATTTTTGAGCGGCACAGCGCGCAGGCTATGAAATGCCGCGCCGGTGCGTTGCAGGCGTGCGGCGCCGGGTTGGCCTGCGTTGCGCCGTTCGGCGGCGATCCTATTCTCGACCGCGCGTACAAACTCGTCCGTGTCGGATGCGAACCGCGCCTGTTCCGGCTTCAACGGCTTATCGCCGAAATCGCTGCTCTGGTACAAGGTGGGCAGAAAGGTAAGGCCGATGCCGGCGACCGTCGCTGCATTGCCGATGGCCTCCCACAGTGCATTCGCGCCCCCGTAGGCGGCGCCGCCTCGCTGACGGTGCAAATAGTGAAATTCCGCGACTGATGTATAGCCGCTCTTGAGCATCTCCACGAATAGTTGAGTCGCCAGGATCTGCAGGTCGTCGGGCTCGATGCGATTTGCCAGCGCATACATGGCGGTGCGCCAAGTCCAGAAACTGTCGCGTGCCGACAATCGATATTCCGTGTCTCCCGCCATTGCCCTTTGGAAAGCATGGCTGTGCGCATTGGCCATGCCCGGCACGACGATGCCGGCGATGATTTCGGTATCGGAAGCCCTATTCGTGCCCCGGTTAGGTTCTACATCGATCTGAGAAACGAAACCATCGGCGCGGACAGTGACGTAGGCACCCGCTGCCCAACCCGTCGACAAAAGCACTCGGGGCAAGTAATAACGACGCATCTTGACTATACCTGTATAGGCAACCATGGTTACCGTATCATACGTTCATCAACCAGCGGCAGGCCATCAGCAGTGCAAAAATCCTCAGGGCGGGACTGGGACCAGATTTGGGTCGGGGCCAACATTGCCACCATGGTCGCGGGCGCGGGGCCCTATGGCAATATCAAAAACGGCGCACTGGCGGTGAAAGGTGACCGCATTGCCTGGATCGGAGCTGCCGGCGAGGGCGTACGTGAGGCTGGAGCGCTCGGCATCCCCGTTCACGACGCCCGAGGTCTGTGGCTGACTCCCGGGTTGATCGATTGCCACACCCATTTGGTGTACGGAGGCCATCGGGTGGAAGAGTTTGAGAAACGGCTTTGCGGCGTTTCTTACGAGGACATTGCGCGAGCCGGCGGCGGCATTCAATCGACCGTACAGGCAACACGCGAGGCGACACACCAGGAACTGCACGCCTCAGCGACTATTCGCGCCAGGCAGATCATGGCCGAAGGGGTCACTACCATTGAGGTTAAGTCCGGCTACGGGCTCGAACTCGCGGCGGAGCGCCGCTTGCTCGAAGTGGCGCGCGACCTGGGAACGGAACTGCCGGTGTCGATCAAAAAGACATTTCTCGGCCTGCATGCGTTACCGCGGGAATTTGCCGCCGACCGCCAAGAGTTCGTCAATCAAGTCTGTGGTCCATGGCTTGAATCGTTGGCCGCGGCAGATCTCGTCGATGCGGTGGATGCCTTCTGCGAGAACATCGCATTTACGGTGGCCGAGACCGAGCAGCTCTTGCAGTCCGCCAAACGATTGGGATTGCGCGCGCATGTGCACGTCGGTCAGTTGAGCGACATGGGCGGCGCGGAATTGGCTGCGAAGTGGGGCGCACTCTCGGCCGATCATTTGGAGTTTGTCAGCGCAGCGGGCGCGCGCGCCCTGGCGGCCGCGGGCACCGTGGCAGTTCTCTTACCCACCGCATATTTCACCTTGCGGCAGACGACCCCGCCGCCGGTGCGGATGTTACGGGAGGCCGGAGTGGCGATGGCGATAGCCACCGACTCCAATCCGGGGAGTTCACCCTGTACCTCCATTTTGCTGGCGCTCAACATGGCCTGTACGCTGTTCGGATTGACACCGGAAGAGGCCTTGAGCGGAGCCACGCGAAATGCGGCTCGTGCATTGGGCGCGTCCGATGACATCGGCACGCTCGAGATCGGCAAGCGCGCGGACCTCGCGCTATGGCGAATCGAACGGCCGGCAGAGTTGTGTTATGGGTTGGGCGCGAATCCTTGCGCGGGCGTGGTGTACCGAGGGCAGCCTCGGGGGGCTTAGTTTTGAGCGTTAGGCCGCGCTACTCCTCCCACGTGAACCGCCAAACCGCGATCGCCAGACACAGCATCGCTGTCGTGCCGAGCACCGCAATCGGAGCTGCCGCCGCGTGCAGTCCCAGACCCCGCCACGTCATGGCGTCTAGTCCATCAACCGCCCATCGCGTCGGCAAGACCAGAGATGCCTGCTGTAGCCATTTCGGAAAGACGAATGAGGGCACCCATGCGCCGCCCACCATCACTAGCACCAAGGTCACC
>JAYTXS010000167.1:0-4171 GCA_043742845.1 Gammaproteobacteria bacterium | reverse complement strand
GCGCTCATGGCGCGTTGATAGTCCGATCCGTTTTGTGCAACCTGGCCGGCCTGCTGCGTCGCCCATTGCTGGCACTCGGCCTTATCCTTGGCCTGCTGTTCAGTGCTCTGGCCATTCTTCGGGTACATGTAAATCTCACCCGCCATCGCCGCACCATCACCGGGGGCCGGCCCGCCGGGAGGGGGTGCCGCGCCCGCAGAGCCCTCTGCACCCGGATTCGAATCGGCCACCGGCGGCGGATCCGTTGCCACATAGCCCTCGTAGGACGGGTTGTAGGTGTAGTACACGTCATTCGCGTAGTAGTACGGAACACCGCCGTAATAATAGGTCGCGTAGGCCAGCGGCAGAATGGGCAGGAACCAAGAAAAGCCTACCCCGTAGTAGCACCGCGGCCAAAAGCCGCCGCCCCAATAACCGCCCCGCCAGTACGCGCCCGTCGAATACCCGTGACCGTAGTAGCCATGGCCGTAATACCCACCCGGATGCCCGCCATAGCCACCGTAACCACCGTAGCCACCACGATAGCCCGCGGGATACCCATGACCGTAGGCCGCGCCACCGTAACCGCGCACCCCGCCGCCGGCATAATGGCCCGGCGCACCGCTGAAGTGAGATGCGCCGCTGGCGTGCCCGCCGCCCACAGCACCTCCAGCCGACGCGTGACCGCCGCCACCGCCCGAGTGGCCGCCGCCGCCATGCGATTGCGCCATCGCCGGCGCTGCGCCCAGCATTATCGACCCCAACACACTAGCTGCCAGAAGAAAGCGACTGCGCTTGGTACTCATGAATGCCACCTTTCGTTACCGGTCATTACCTTAAGACCCTCTGAGTACAACGCGGTTCAAGACGTTTGGTCTACCTAACTCCAGGTTAATTACGCAATGCTGCATTGAACATAATAAAGGCTGTGCGCCCCGGAGCCGCTTCGAAGAACCGCGAGTTCGACTCGTTCACGATAACAGAGCCAACGTAGGCCCGATTGGCCAGGTTATCAAGGCGCGCGAATTCGCTGAATCGCCAGTGTCCCGTTTCCTGCACGAAGCCGGCGCGCAAATTTGCCACCCAATAGCCGGCGGCGGCATCGGAATTGCGATCATCGACGTAGATTCGCGCCCGGCCGACAGTCTCCAGTGTCGTAGAGAATCCCAGGGGGGCATAACGCCAACTTAGGCCCGCATACAGGGAATTCATCGGCACCGCCGGCAAGAAGCTGCCCGCCTCGACGGTTTTATAATTCGCCGGCAGCGGCCCGCCGGGATTGGCGAGCGGGTTGCACGGGGCCGCGATGCAAGTCGCATAGGCCTGCCCTACCACCGCGCGTAGGTAGGTATAAGCCAGCCGGCCGGTGAATCCGCCCCAATCGGCGTCGACGCCGACCTCGAGGCCGCGGCGGTTGGTCTGCCCGACGTTCTGCGACACCGTCCTGCCGCCCGAATTCTGCAGAACGGATAATTCGTCCTCGGTTTGGATATAGAAGGCGGCAAGGTCGGCGCGCACATGATCGCCGCTGGCCTTGATTCCGACTTCGTAATTGTTGCTGCGCGCCGGTTTCAGCCCCAAGTTCAATCCCGGCACGCTGCCGTCGACCGAGCGGTAGGCCACATCGTTCAAGGTGGGCGTTTCAAAACCTTTGCCGTAGGAGCCGTAAATATTGACCGCAGAGCTGGCGCGAAAAGTGACGCCGCCGACCGGATTGACCGCCGAGTAGCGCACGCTGCTGTCCGCGCCATCGACTATGGGTAGGTGGCCGTGAGAGATTATTTCCACCACGTTGTTGCGCACTCCCGCGATGAGGCGCCAGCGGGCACCCGGGTCCCACTGTGCCTGCAGGTATTGATCGAAGTCGTACACCTGATTCGCCTCGTCGCGCCGCACACCGCCTTCGACGCCTAATTGCGACCCCACGAAGTTCAAATATCCCTTGCGCGCCTCCGCCAAATCGTCGTAGTTGATGCCCCCCACTACCTGCAGCGGCGTGCCGGCGAGATCGCGGGAATCCGTCATGTGCGCATCGAGCCCCCAATATGCTCGGTCGAGATCGATGACTCCGCCCGGATACAGGGGCGCATTCCTTTGGGTCGCCACCGGTATTGCTTGAAACTGAGTGGTGGCTCGATGACCGGTGTACAGCACCGTCGACAACTCGTCGTGGTCGCTGAATTTATCTTCGAATTTAAGCCCTATTTGCTGCTGACCGAGCGATTTCCGAGTGTTGAACAAGAGCGCGCCTGTGCCCGCCTGGCGCGGATCCGACTCGAGCTGTGTTCGCGTGAGTCCGAGAGGATCCTGCACTTCGGGGGTGGTCACGACATTGGCCACCAAGGTGATTTTCGCCGACTCACTCAATGCCACGCGCAGCTTGGAATTGAAGTTGTCGCGCTCGGCATCGCTGTGGAACCGGTAGCCATCGGTCTGAAAGTGGGCAGCATCCACCACATAATTGAGGGTGCCATCGTCACCCCCGCTCTTCACAGCGTAGCGCTGAGTATTGAACGTCCCGTACTCGGCCGTGGCATCGACTTGGCGACCGGGCGCGCCGTCTTGCGTGAATATTGCAATCACTCCTCCCGAGGAATTGCCGTACAGCGCCGAGAACGGGCCGCGCAAGACCTCAATGTGATCCGCGGATCCTAAATCGAATTGCGAGAACTGGCCCTGGCCGTCGGGCATCGTGCCGGGGATCCCGTCCGAGTAGAGGCGCAGGCCGCGGACCCCGAAACTGGAGCGTGCGCCGAATCCGCGGATCGACAGCTGCAGATCCTGCGCGTAGTTCTGCCGGCTTTGCACGGATACACCGGGCACGGTGATCAGCGATTCCGAGAGATTCACTTGCAGCTGGCCACTATGAATGGCTTGTCCTTCGACCCGGTCGATCGACACCGGCAAATCGAAGCTGGACTCCGAGATTCGCGTGGCGGTGACCACGATGCTGGAGAGTTCCTGCGCCGCTTCGCCCCACGCGTTTGGCCCGGCTGTCCCCAGACTCAGCAACGTGCCCATTGAAACTGCAAATCGCATTCGCATCATCTTCGATTCCCTCTATCGCTTATGTCAACCAGCCTAACCGTAAGTAATCCCCACCGTCTCAGGGATAATCATTAAAGTAGCACTGCCGGTTGTCGATACCTTCGATGTGGGCCTAAACAGGAACCCAATCGTGAATTGGACATGCGCGTTCAACGGCTTGATGAGCACCGCCTCGTTGCTGCTGTTGCTGCCGCAGACAGCTGCGTCCGAATCCCACGTGCGAACTGCGGCACCCGCAACCGCGGTGGCTGCTACGGCCAGTGTGAACTTCAAGATCGTCATTCCGAGAACGCTATCCCTGCAGATGGCTGACAGCAGCACGCTCTCACTGGACACGCAGAGGGTGACGATCACGAGCAATGGCCACAATGTTTCGTTTTCTGAAGCCCGCGGCAATCTCATCCTTAGCTCCGCGGCCAGAAAGGGCATTGCGCAAGATGCGCAGTGCCGGCTGGGTAATGGACCTGCTGCAGCCATCACCGGCCGCACGACGATTTGCACGGTTTCGATGCCTTAAGCCTCGATGCCTTGAGCTTCGACGCCGCACACTCGCGGCACCATTCAGCGTTGACTGTTATTCATGTCGCCATCGGGCGACGTCAGTCCCTCACTATGTTAACCAGCGCACAAATGCCGGCGAATATCGGCGGGCGCGCCAAGAACTTGAGCGGGCGTGAGCCGAAATGCGACCTGGTTCATTATGTCGCTAAGGCTATCCCCTAGTATCCGGCTGGAATTACACCAGCACAGGATGCAGACAATGAAGACATCGATTGCCTTGAAGAGTTTATTGGGGGCAGGAGCATTAACGCTTCCGCTCTTGGCATTTGCCGAAAGTACTGTTCAGACGGGAGCCGCGACTGCTTCACCCGGCGCGACTGCCCACGTGGATTTTTCCATTGTGATTCCGAAGATTCTGTACCTGCGCGTCGGCAGCGGCTCGGCCTACACCACCGGGGCGGCGGCATCTTTGGCTACCGTTGACCTCATCACCTTCTCCCCGGCGGCGGGCACGGTGGGTAGTGGCGTGGCAGTGGCCGGTACCGGCGGTGATCTGACCGGCGGTGTCGAAACCGCGGCCATCGTCAGCAACAGCGGCAACGTCACGCTCAACGCAACGGCCACCGGCGCGCTCAGCGACGGC